>NZ_JASJXO010000003.1:0-132349 GCF_035018625.1 Subtercola sp. RTI3
AGATGTGTATAAGAGACAGGTACACAAAGCGACCAAAAGCGCCATCCCCTACGCGAAAAATCTGCCCAGGGTTAGGCTTCTGCTACTTCTCAGAGCACCGGGAGTACGCACGACATTCACTCCGGTCCTGCTCCAAGGGCCGGAGTGATCGCAGACCCAACTGACAGCGCCATGCCCTCCGGGGGGGCTTGGCAATTTCACAGGCATCACATCAGACCGGGGGCCGGTTTTGACGCTCAACATTTCAGTTCTCGGCGGATTCGCCCTCGTCGACGACCTCGGTGGCCCGTATGCCGCCGCATCGGTGAGTTCTCGCCGGTTGCTTGCATTCCTGGCACTGCGACCGCGCGAGAATCTGCGCATCGCGGTTGCGGGTGCCATGTGGCCCGATGTGACCGAACACAAGGCGGCGCTCAGCCTGCGGGCGACGCTGGCGCGAATGGATGCCCGTTCCCGCGAACTCGTCACCGTGGCATCCACCAGCCTCGGTCTCGCAGCGAACGTCGAAGTCGATCTGCGGTCGTCGCACGCGTTGGCGTTGAGGCTGTTGCCGCGCGAAGCACTGCCGAACGTGGCCGACATCAACCCGGCCGCCGTGGCGGCTCTCTCGGTGGAGCTGCTGCCCGATTGGTACGACGATTGGGTGCTCGCGGCTGCCGAGGATTGGCGGGGTCTCCGCATGAACGGTCTCGAGGCGCAGACACGATTACTCGTGGCGGCCGGCCGGTTGCCCGAAGCGGGCGTCGCGGCACGGGCGGCGATCTCGGTCGAACCACTGCGAGAGAGCGCCCAAGCCGCTCTGATCAGGGTGCATATCGCCGAGGGCAACCAGTCGGAGGCGTTGCGGGTCTTCGACCGCTACAGCGTTCTGCTGAACGGTTCGCTCGGGCTGGCTCCGACGACGCAACTGTCGACTCTGGTGCGCGACATCACGCGCTGAGTGATAACTTGCACGGTCATGTGCAAGTTATTACACTGGGACGTGTGAATGATTTCAGCGCATCCCGCGCCCCGCGCCGCGACGCCACCGAGAACCGCCAGGCTCTGCTCGACTCCGCTCGCCTGCTGCTGAACCGCGACCCCGACACCTCGCTCGAAGCCATCGCCGCCGGCGCCGGGCTCTCCCGCCGCTCGATCTACGGGCACTTCGCCACGCGCGACAAACTCATCGTGGCGCTACAGGCCTCGGGCAGCGAACGAGTGATCGCCGCCCTGGCCGCCGTCGATCATCCGGATTCCCGTATCGCCATCGCCCTCATCGGGGCACGCCTCTGGTCTGAGGTCGAACATGTGCGGGTCATGGCGCAACTCGCCGTTCGCGGGCCGCAACGTGAGCTGTTCGGCGAAACCCTCGCGCCACTGCGCGCCCAACTGCTGGCCATCGTGCGCCGCGGCGTGGAGTCGGGGGAACTTCGCCCCGACATCGAACCCGGCACGCTCGCTCGCCTGATCGAGGGCGCGGCGCTGAGCGTACTCGACGAGGCCGTTCGCCACAGCCTCTCGCGCGCCGAAGGGCACCGCCTCGTCATGCTTGCCGGCCTCGGTGCCGCCGGCCTCTCGTGGCGCGAAGCCACCGCCGTCGTCACCGACAACCCCGAGCTGCGGCTCATCGAGGAGAAGACGTCATGAAGGTCATCCTGAGCGCCGTCTCGAAGGGCGAGAACGGGCAGAACCTGCCCGAGACCTCGCTGAGCTACGAGAGCGGCAGGGTGACGCTCGCCGTCGTCGAGACCGCCCAGCGACCCACGCTTCTCGCCCTCATGGCGACGGGTCGGATGGCCCCGGATGCCGGTACCATCACGTTCGACGGCGAACCCGACTCTGAGGCGCTGCGCGCCTCGACCACCATCGTCGATGCTCCCGACGCGAGCGAGCATGTCGGCGATCTCAAGCTCACCGCGGTCGTGCAGGAGGAGCTCATGTTCGCCGGGCTTCCTTCCGGGCGCGCTGCCACACTGCGCGCGATCGACGAGTTGGACGCCACCGAATACGCGACCTGGCAGCTCACGAACATCCCCGTGGCGGTGCGGTTGCACGTACTCGGTGAACTCGCGGCGGCACGGCCGGGCATCCGGGGCCTCGTGCTGACGACGCCCGACCGCCACGGCGGTGACCCGGCCGAATGGTGGCCCACCGCGGCGGAGTTCGCCCGGCGCGGGCTGGCCGTGCTGCTCATCGTGAGCCACGCCACGGCCGACGATCTGCGGGGCGAGGTGGAGGCGCTCGAGAGCGAACGGCTGGCCGCGCTGGCCGCCGCAGCCGAGGAGCAGCGGCTGGCCGAGTTGGCCCGGCTTGCCGAGCTCGAGGCCGAGTCGGCGGCGTTGGCCGCAGAGCCGGCACCGGCACCCGTATCGGCATCGGCATCGCCCACAGCAGCCACAGCAGCCACAGCAGACACAGCATCGACAGCAGCACCAGAATCGAAGGAACGCGCATGAAGATCGTGACACTCGTTCGCACCGAGTTTCGCCGGCTGACCGCCACCGGGCTCGCCCGTCTGGCTCTCGTAGCTCTGATGCTCGTGCCCGTCATCTACGCGGGGCTCTACCTCTGGGCCAACAGCGACCCCTATGGCAATGTGAAGAACATTCCGGTCGCGCTCGTGGTCGAAGACCAGGGCGCCACCCTCAACGGCGCCGCCGTGAACTACGGCACGCAGGTGCACGACCAGTTGGTCGCCGACGGCAGTGTCAAATGGATCGACGCGAGCGCCTCCGACGCCGCAACCGGCATCAAGAACGGCACCTACGACTTCATTCTGACGCTCGGCCCTGACTTCTCGAAGCTGCTCACCTCGTCGGGAACGGCCACGCCCGAGCAGGCCGTCGTGCAGCTCACCACGAACGACACCAACAGCTTTCTCGCCTCGACCATCGCCGCCACGGTGGCCGAGAAGGTGCGCCTCAGCATCTCCCAGCAGGTCGGTGAGGCTGCGGCGCTGCAGTTTCTGAACGGGTTCTCTACGATTCACGACAACCTCGCGACGGCGGTGTCCGGGGCGAATTCACTGGCCGACGGCACCGCTCAGGCACAGACCGGCGCGGCCTCGCTCGCGTCGGGTGCGGCAACAGCGAACACGGGGGCACAGGCGCTGGCCAGCGGTGCCGCAGAGGCGTCGGCGGGGGCATCCACTCTCTCGACGGGTGCACAGACTGCCGCGAACGGGGCTTCGGCCCTCGCGTCTGGCGCCTCGAAGACGAACGACGGCGCCCAGGTGTTGAGCTCGGGGCTGTCGTCGCTGCAGAGCCAGTCGTCGAGCCTGCCCGCGCAGACCGCGGCCCTCGCGGCCGGGGCAGCCCAGGTTGCGGCCGGCAACAAGACTCTGGCGAGCGACGTGGGGGTGGCCGCCGGCCTCGCCCAGGCTGCCGCCGACCAGGTACCCACGGCGCGCGCCAACATCGTGAACCAGCTCACCGCTCTCGGCCTCACGGCCGAGCAGCAGGCACCCATCCTCGCGCAACTCGACCAGGTGGGCACCGCCATCAACAATGGCAATGACCAGGTGAAGACGGCCCAAGACCAGGTGAACCAGCTCTCTTCTGGTGCGAACCAGGTCGCCGCCGGCACGCAGAAGCTGGCGGATGCCGCACCCGCCTTGAGCGCCGGCATCGCCTCCGCCGCCAGCGGCGCCGCGCAGGTCGCCGCCGGCACGCAGCAGGTGTCGACCGGGGCATCCTCGCTCGCCACCGGAACAGCCCAGCTCGCCACCGGCGCTGCCGCCCTCGCCAGCGCGAACCAGCAGCTCTCCGACGGCGCCACAACCCTCGCCGGTGGAACACAGCAGCTCGCCGACGGCAGCAGCACGCTCGCCACGGGGGCCACCCAGCTGAACACGGGCGCCGCGCAACTGCGTGACGGGCTCGTGTCGGGTGAGGCGCAGGTGCCGAACTACAGCGCCGACCAGCGACAGGCCGCCGCAGCGACCATCGCCACCCCTGCCCGCGTCGATACCGACACCGTGACGAAAGCGACGACCTACGGCGCCGGCATGGCCCCGTTCTTCATCAGCCTGGCGGCCTGGATCGGCATCTACGCGCTGTTCCTCATCATCAAGCCGCTCTCCCGGCGCGCGCTCACCGCGATCAAGGCGCCGCTGCGTGTCGTCGCGGCGGGCTGGCTCGCGCCCGCGCTGCTCGGCGCGGTGCAGATGGCCGCGGTGTACTTCGTTGTCACCGTGCTGCTCGGCTTCACCGTGGCGAACCCGGCCCTCATGCTGCTGTTCATGATGTTCACGTCGGTCACGTTCGTGGCCATCATTCTGGCGCTGAACGTGTGGCTCGGCAGCGTGGGGCAGTTCCTCGGGCTCGTGCTGATGGTGCTGCAGCTCGTGACGGCCGGCGGAACGTTCCCGTGGCAGACGCTGCCCGGGCCGCTCGCGGCGCTCCACCACGCGCTGCCGATGAGTTACGCAGTCGACGGCATACGCCAGCTCATGTACGGCGGCGACCTGTCACTCGCGCTGAACGACGTAGGGGTGCTTGCCGTGTGGCTGCTCGGAGCCCTCGCCTTCACGTACTTCCTCGCCGGGCGCACCACCCGGTCGCGCACGCTGCGCGACCTGCGGCCCTCGCTGATCGGCTGACCCGCACCGCACTGCACGGCACCGCACCGCACGCTCCAGCAGCTAGCTGACGTGCACCGAGATCGTGTGGTAGCCGGTGGAGCCGTCGGGCGCGGGCGGCGCCTGGTCGGCGGTCTGGGTGTAGCCCGAGGCGTCGGTGGCCCGCACAGCGATGGTGTGGTCGCCGGCGGTCGCGTTCCACTGCAGCACCCACTGGCGCCACGTGTCGGCCGAGATGGCGTCGGCAAGGGTCGCCTCGGCCCAGGCGCCGTTGTCGATCCGCACCTCGACCCTGGCCACGCCGGTGTGCTGCGCCCACGCGACCCCCGCGATGGCGACAGCGCCGGCAGCGAGCCCGGCATTCGAGCGCGGGGTGTCGATGCGCGACGACGTCTTCACGGGGCCGAGGGCGTTCCAGCCGCGCGGGGTCCAGTAGCCCATGTCCTGGGCGAAGGTGGTGACCTTCATCTCGACGACCCACTTGGTGGCCGAGACGTAGCCGTAGAGGCCCGGCACCACCATGCGCACGGGAAACCCGTGTTCGACGGGCAGCGGCGCCCCGTTCATCCCGACAGCCAACAGCGACTGCCGGTTCGTGTCTTGCAGCACCTCGAGCGGCGTGCCGGCCGTGAACCCGTCTGAGCTGCGCGACAACACCATGTCGGCTCCCGCGGTGGGTTTCGCCCGCGTGAGCAAGTCGCGAATGGGGTAGCCGAGCCACAGCGCAGTGCCGATGAGATTGCCGCCCACCTCGTTCGAGACGCAGGTGAGAGTGGTGGCGTTCTCGACGAGCGGCAACGCGAGCAGGTCAGCGAACGAGATCTCGACCTCGTTCTCGACCATGCCGATGATCTTGAGGCTCCACGTGTCGGGGTTCAGCTGCGGAACCTGCAGAGCCGTGTCGATGCGGTAGAAGTCGGCGGCCGGCGTGATGACCGGGCTCAGGTTCGTCAGCCCGAGTTCTGCTCCGCTCGGGATGCCCGGGGCCGGTGTGGCGGCGACCGGCAACTTCAGGGCGGCCCGGGCGGTACTCACGGCCGCAGCACCTGCGTTCATCGCACGGGCTCCGATGCCGGCCACAATGGACACCGCTCCCGCCACACCCAGGAACACCAGGAATTGGCGCCGCTCGAGCGCGGCCGGCCCGGTGCGGGCGGTCGCCTGCTTCGTCGCCTTCGCCCGCGAACCCGCCTCGCGCGTCTCCCACCGGCCGAGTCTCAGGTGCAGCGACCGCAGCACGAAGACCCCCACGATCATGCCGATCACGGTGGGAATGGCCGACAGCACCGTCGCGCCTGACCGGGTGGTCACGGCGATCACCGCGATGGCGGAGAAGGCGACGAGCACGACGGTTCCGTAGGGCGGTCTGCGCTGCTCAAGCAGCCCCGCGGCTGCGGCGCCGACCACGACCACGATGCCGAGAATGCTGAGGAGCGCCGCCTTGTCACCGGTACCGAAGAGCGAGATGGTCAGCTCTTTGACCCCCGGCGGCGCCAGGTCGATGACGAGCGAACCCACCGCGAACAGCGGGCTGCTCTCGGCATCGACGAACGCAGCCACCACCTCGGCAACGGCCAGAACGCTGAGAGCAGCGACGATTCCCGTCAGGGCAGACCACACACTTCGTCGCATGGGCTCACACTACGCTCGCCAGACGTGGGGCAAGCTGACCGTCACCTGCACGCCTGTGCCGTCCCGAGCATCCGGAACCCCGCACGAACCGCTGCCGACCGAACGCTCAGCCGGCCACCGGATGCTCAGCCCCGCGTCACGGCGCAGGCCACACCAGGGTCGTGCCGTTGTAGATCGCCTTCACCACCGACGTGTCGGCGAACGCGCTGATGTCGGGAACGCTCGCCAGCTGCTTGCTGTCGACGAGAAACGCGGCCTCCTTCGCCATCAGATCGGTGTTCAACGACCCGAGCGGGGTGCCGGCCGGCTGCGACGACGCGACGAGGCCGCTCTCGGTCTGCCAGACCGCGAGGTTGTGGGCCACGTCGTAGCTCGCTCCGCCACCGGCGAGCGCGGCAGCGTCGTTCACGCACTCCGACGCATTCGTAAGGCAGTAGTCGTAGGCGTGAAACGCCGCGCGCAGAAAGTCTTCTGTGGCGGTGGGGTTCGCCGTCACGAACGCGGGGTTGGCCGCGACCGTGCCGAAGGTGCCGGGTATGCCATAGTCTTCGGGGTTCCAGAGCTTCACTGTGTCGCCGTCGGCCTTCAACGTGAGCGGCTCGTTCGACTTGTAGCCGGTGAGCGACTGCACCTGCCCGCGCGGCAGAATCGTGGGGTCGTAGCCCACCACGACCTGCGTGATCTTCGACACATCGACGCCATTCTTCACGAGCATGGCCTGCAGCTCGGGCGGCAGTTGGCCCTTCTGGCCGAGAGTCGTGCCCTCGAGCTGTTTGAGGTCGGTGACGGTGGTGGCGGTCATCAGCGTGGTGATCGGCACCTGGCCGTACGTCGCGATGGCTGTGACATTCACTCCGTTCGCGCGGGCCAGCAGCAGATCGCCGTCGCCACCCAGATCGGTGAGGGTCGCCGTACCGGCGGCCACGAGCTGCGCGTTGCCGGCGGTGTCTCCGGTGCCGGGCTGGATCTTCACGTCGAGGCACACCGCAGCGAAGTAGCCGAGCTGCTTCGCCGCCAGAATGTCGAGGATCGACGCCGACGCCTGGTACTGAAAGCCGGTGACGTACGTGAGGGTGCCCGCGGCCTTGTTCTCGGCGCACCGGGCGGCCGAGACTGCGCTGCCCGGCGAGACCGAAGGGGCCGGGGTGCTGTTCGACGAGCATCCGGTCAGCACTGCGACCATCGCTACGACGAGGGCGAGAACCGGGAGCGCTGTTGCTCGAAGGGAGGGCATGGGTGTCTCCGGGTGTGGGCCAGCATGAGGAGGAGCGCGAAGAGTTTCGGGAATCTCAGGCTACTCGCGTTTGAGCAGCTGCGATTCGTGCCAGCGCAACACCCGCCGTTCGAGCAGAGTGACCAGCAGCAGAAGCACGGCGCCCATCAGGGCGAGGCAGCCAATCGCGGCGTACACCACGGCCAGGCGCGAGTTCGAAGAGGCGACGCTGATGACGGTTCCGAGGCCTTGGGCGGCGCCCGGTGCCGAGAACTCGGCCACCACCGCGCCGACCACCGAGAGCGGGAACACGACCCTCAGGGCCGCGAAGACGAACGGCAGGCTGGAGGGCATCCGGAGCCGCAGCAGCACCTCGAGGCGCGAGGCCCGCAGCGTGCGAAAGACCTGCAGCACAGGAGGAGACACCGAGTTCAGCCCGGTGATCAGGTTCATCAGAATGGGAAAGAAAGTGATGAGCGCGGTCACGATGAGCTTGGGTGCCGGGCCGAAGCCGAACGCCACCACCAGGGCGGGTGCGATAGCCACCACGGGGGTCACATTCAGCACCACGGCGAGCGGCATGATGGCCCGCCGCAGCAGCCCCGACTCGGTGACGAGCACGGCGACCACGAACGCGGCGACGAAGCCGATCACGAGCCCGATCAGCGCCTCGGCCAGCGTGACGCCCGCGTTCTGCAGATAGAAAGCGGGCTCGGTGATGACGGCCATCGCCACGGCCCCGAGCCGCGGCAGCAGATAGGTGTTGTTGATGGCCACGAATTCCCAGACGAGCCCCGCGACGACGACGGCAACGACGGCGGGCAGCCAGAAGCCCGGTCGCAGCAGCCTCGAGCGTTGCGGCTCGCTGGGGCGACGGGTACGGCTACCGGATGCCCGGCTCGCGGCCCCGTTCGCACCACGATTCGCGCCGCCGCTCACCCCGCCGCCCGCGCTCATCGCGGCGCCCACGCGGTCTGCAGTTGTGCCCGCACCCGGTCTTCCCACAGGTGCAGCGCTGCCGACTCGAGCAACCCCTGCCGCCGCGGGCGCGGAAGGTCGATGTCGATCACGGCGTCGATATGCCCCGGCCGGCCCGACATGACCACCACGGTGTCGCTCAGCACCACGGCCTCTGCCACCGAGTGCGTGACGAACACCACCGTTGTGCGCTGCCGCTCCCAGAGCTCGAGCAGCTGAACCTGGGCGGCTTCGCGGGTGAACTCGTCGAGGGCGGAGAAGGGTTCGTCCATGAGCAGAACGTCGGCGTGAATGGCGAAGGCGCGCGCGAGAGCCACGCGCTGCTGCATGCCACCCGAGAGCTCGTGCGGCAGCCGCCCGAGCGAGTCACCCAGCCCGATGGTCTCGAGAATGGCGATGGCATCGGCAGCCGCGCCGTCTCTGGCTGCGGCGCGGGAGGGCGCGGCAGCCCGATCGATGTGGCCGGGCAGACGGCGCCGCAGGGCATCCGCCCGCCTGTTCAGTTTCGATGGCAGCGTGACATTCTGCAGCACCGACAGCCACGGCAGCAGCGCCGGAACCTGCGGCACGAAGCCGATCATCTTCACGGCGCACGCCTCATCGGGGTCGGAGCCGAACACGCTCACCTCACCCGCGTCGGCCGTCTCGAGGCCGGCGATCAGGCGCAGTAGCGTCGACTTGCCGCACCCGCTCGGGCCGATGATGCTGACGAACTGCCCGCGCCGCACCGTGAGGTCGACGTTCGAGAGGGCCTCCACCTCGGCCGCGCCGGAGCCATAGATTTTCGACGCCCCCGACACCACGATCTCGTCGGTCGGGGCCGCGCGCCCGGTGGATGCCATAGTCGCAATCTTAAGCGGCTCGGCTGCGCGTGACGCCCCGGCCGTAACGTTCACCGGTCGCAGTGCCCGACGTCATCGCTACGGCGTCGCCGTCACCCGGCGGGCGGGCCGGATGTTCTCCCCCGCGCTCTTCGACAGCCGAAGCGCCTCAGCAGAGGCCACGAGCGTCAGCACCGCCACGACCAGAAAGCTGAACGAGAACGACCCCGACGGCAGCAGGCTTCCCGTCGGCACCGACTCCCCCGCCCGCAGCGCCACCGCAGCGACGGCCACGCCGAAGCCGGCCGCCACTTGCTGCAGCGTCGAGGCGAGCGTGTTGGCCGCGGTCATCTCCGCCTGCTCGATGTCGGCGAACGCGATGGTGTTGTACGCCGTGAACCCCACCGACCGCACCACTCCGCTGAACACCATCAGCACCACCACCACGACCAGCGGCGTCTCGCGGGTGAGCAGCGCGCAGAGCACCATGCTGAGCGCAGCACCGCCGGTCGCCCCGAGCAACACCGAACGAAAGCCGAACCGGCGAAGAAGAGGCGTGGTGAACGGCTTGATGCCGAGGTTGCCGACGAAGACGAAGAGAACGAGGGTTCCGGCGAGCACCGGCGAGTAGCCGAACCGGTCTTGAAAGAGCAGCGGCAGCAGAAACGGCATACTGCTGATGGTCATGCGAAACATGGAGCCGCCCGCGTGCGAGAGCCGAAAGGTCTCGATGCGCATCGACGAGAGCCGCAGCAACGGATATCGGGCGCGCAGAAAGTGCACCGTCGCGCCGCCCACCAGAGCGAGCCCGAGCGCCGCAAGAAGCACCAGCGCGATGACGTTCGTGTCGCCATCGGCGAGCAGCGACCCCACGTAGACGAGCACTCCGAGCCCGAACCCGGTGAGTAGCACACCCCACCAGTCGAGTGCCGGCGACGCCTCCGGCCCCGCGGCGCTCCGGTCGTGCGGCAGGATGCGCAGGGCAACCACGAACGCCGCCACCCCGAGCGGCGCATTGATGAGAAAGATCCAGTGCCACGTGGCGTAGGTGGTGAGCAGTCCGCCAGCCAGTGGAGCGACGACGGGCGCCGCGAGCGCCGGCCACGTGAGCAGGGCGATGGTGCGAATCAGGTCGGCCTTCGAGGTCATCCGGAGCACAGCGAGCCTGCCGACGGGCACCATCATGGCGCCGCCCGCGCCCTGCAGCACACGAAAGGCCGTGAGCTCGGTGAGATTCTGGCTGAGCGCGCACAGAATGGATGCTGCGGTGAACACGGCGATCGCTGTCAGAAAGACCGGGCGCGCGCCGAACCGTTCGCTCAGCCAGCCGCTGAGCGGAATCAGTACCGCGAGGGTGAGCAGGTACGCAGTGATCGTCACCCCGACCGCCAGCGAGGGTACGCCGAGCGAGACACCGATGCTGGGCGCTGCCGTAGTGAGGATGGTGCCGTCGAGGTTCTCCATGAAGAAGGTCGCGGCGACCAGTAGGGCGATGTTTCGCTGGCGGTGCGGATGCTCGCTAATGCTTTGCTCCGAGCTCGAGCAGCAGCACACCGCCGATGACCAGAACGATTCCGCCGATCTGCATCCACGACAGAAACTCTTTGAACACGAGCCAGCTGATGATGGTCACCGCCACCACTCCCACGCCCGCCCACACGGCGTACGCGATACCGAGCGGCACTCCTCGGCTGAGCGTGACGCTGAGAAGCACGAACGACGCCACATAACCGACCACGACGACGAGGTAGGCCCACCACCGGTTCGCGAGCGTCACGCCCTCCCCCGACGTGAATTTCAGGAACGTCGTGGCGACGACCTCCGAAGCGATCGCCAGTGCCAGAAATAGATACCCCACGCGCTCAGCCTAGGCGTGAACGCCCGGCGGCACCCGCGGCGCGGGGCCTGAGTGCGCGTGGTGCGCGTGGTGCGCGGTGCGCGTGGTGCGTGGTGCGCGTGGTGCGCCCTCCGATGCGCCAGCCAGGCCACCCGGCTCATCCGTTCGCCTCATCCGGCCCCGACTCGCGCTGAAAAACGCAATCGTGATGTCGTCATCGTGCGGGGTAACGGAGCAGGGCTCGTGCGTAGTATTCATCACTGGCGGTGAGGCCTGATCGAACTGCCGCGTCGCCGTTCGCGATGTCGGATTGCGCCCAGACCGCTACTCCGTTCGCGTCAGGCGTTCGGCCCAGATAGTGCGAGTACATCGCGGTGACACGGGTGCTGGCCGCCTCCACGGAATCATAGATATTGTTGACGACCCACCCACGGTCGAGAGGCGGTACATAGCCCGGATGCGCGAGCAGGAAGTCGTGCGGCACGGCCGCGTTGGCGCGGCGCTGGGCCATGTCCGCCCAGAAGAACTGTTCCGAACCCGAGGCGGTTCGCCCCAGAACCTGCTTGTACACATTGGACACCCAGTAATAGAAAGCCGTCCAGGCTGGGTATCCGTTGTCGGTCTTGTTGAAGAACTCGTCTGAGACGAGGAAGTTCTTCTCGACGTCGTCGGTCGCGAAGATGCCGCGGTGCATGCCGTCGAGCCAGCCTTCCGCTCCCCCCGGTTCGGGAGTTCGGCCGAGTATCGTGCGGTATGCGTTGTCGATACGAATCATCCGATACTCGTCGCTGTCGACGAAACCTTCTGCAACAATGCCGCGGTCATTCGTTCGCCCGAGCGCACGCGACCATCCGGTGATTTCACTCGCCACGGCCTTCCGGTTCAGGATGTCGGCGTAGAGAGCATTGACGAATGCACCGACCCCGCCAGACACACCGGGGGTTGTTGTTCCCGTGCGAGTAAGCGTGAACGCTTGCGTCGCCGGCTGACCCTCTGCGACAACAACAGTGGCCGGTGCCGGATCGTCGTAACCCGCCGCCCCGCGATAGTGCACGCTGATCTTGTAGGTGCCGGGATAGACGCTTATGAACACCTCAGAGCCATCAACTATCTGCATGCTCCGATCGAACGAATCGACCCACGTGTTGTTCGACGGGTCGAGAGCGTTCAGATAGAGCTCGAAAGGAAACTGGTCGCATCCGTCGCAGCTCACTGGCACTGTCAGGGTTGTGAGGCGGTAGATCGTCTGGTCTACATGAGCCTTTGCTTCGCCCTCTGCCAGAGTGAGCGAGTCGTTGCCGGACGGGTGCGATGCATCTTGACCCCACCACTCCATGAAGCTCGACCCGTCAGCGCGACTCCCAGAGAACATCAGGCCAAATAGTTCGCCGGCCGGAAGATTGCTCAGCGTGTAGCTGCCGTCTGGGCTGCCGACCGCGGTGTAGTAGCCCGTCGCGGATTGGATCTCGGCCGTGAATGTGGCGCCCGCCATCCCCGAACCGTTCAACGTTCCACCGATGGAGGCGGTCGCCGCCGGTTGGGCTGAGGAAACGGCCTGCGCCGGAGCGACCGCGAACGTCGACAGTAAGGCGACCAGGAAGAGCGACAACGTGGCGCGCGACATTTTCTTCATTCGAGTGACTCCCCATGCCATCAGATCCGACAAGGGCGCCCTCACGGATGAGCCTCAAAAATACCACGTTGGCCCGTTTTCGGTGAAGAAAGAGTCGCCTTCCGCCATTGGCTCTCTGGTCAGCCCGCCAGCGGCGGAAAGGAGACGTGCTGCAGCACCCAGGCGTGCATGGCGACGGCGGCCGCCGCGGAGGCGTTCATCGAGCGGGTCGAACCGAACTGGCTGATCTCGACGGTTGCCGAGGCGGCAGCGAGGGCGGCGGACGAGAGGCCCGGACCCTCCTGCCCGAAGAGGAGCACGCAGCGCGACGGCATGGCGAAGGTCTCGATGAGTACGCTGCCTTCGACGTTGTCGATCGCGACGATGGGCAGGGCCTCCGCCGCCGCGAATGCTGCGAAGTCGTCGACCGTCTCGTGGTGCCTGATGTGCTGGTAGCGGTCGGTGACCATGGCTCCGCGCCGGTTCCAGCGCTTACGCCCGATGACGTGCACGGTGTCGGCGGCGAAGGCGTTGGCGCTTCGCACGATCGAGCCGATGTTCATGTCGTGCTGCCAGTTCTCGATGGCGACATGAAACGGATGCCGGTGGGTGTCGAGATCCGCAATGATGGCGGTCATCGACCAGTACCGGTAGCGATCGATCACGTTGCGCGAGTCGCCGCGCTCGAGCAGCTCGGGGTCGTACTGGTCGCCCTCCGGACGCTCGCCGACCCACGGCCCCACCCCGTTCGTCGTGAGTTCGACCGACGGGTTTGCAGCGGGCGGAAGCGAGGCATCTGACACGCAACCACGATAGCCGCAACCCCCTCTTCAGATTGTTAGATGCATCTAACTTATTGTGCAATACTGTCGAACATGACGACGGTCGAGGTGAAGGCGCCAGAGCAGCGCACACCCAAGCCCGCCCGACTGCTCTTTCTGCTCGGCCCGGCCTTCGTGGCGGCGATCGCCTACGTCGACCCGGGCAATGTTGCCGCGAACCTCACGGCCGGAGCACGTTACGGGTACCTGCTGGTGTGGGTGCTGGTGATGGCGAACGGCATGGCCATGATCATCCAGTACCAGTCGGCGAAGCTCGGCATCGTCACAGGCAAGAGCCTGCCCGAACTGCTCGGTGAGCGACTGGGCACGCGCGGGCGGCGGGCGTTCTGGGCGCAGGCCGAACTGGTGGCGGCCGCGACCGACCTCGCCGAGGTCATCGGCGGCGCCATCGCACTGCAGTTGCTGTTCGGGCTGCCGTTGCTTCTCGGTGGGCTGATCGTGGGTGTGATCTCGATGATCATTCTCGCCGTGCAGTCGCGCCGCGGTCAGCGACCGTTCGAGACCGTCATCATGACACTGCTCGGCATCATCGCCGTGGGGTTTCTGGCCGGCCTCGTGGTGAGCCCGGTGAGCTGGGGCGACGCGGCGGGCGGCCTGGTGCCGAAGTTCGATGGTGGCGAGACGGTGCTGCTCGCCGCGAGCATGCTCGGCGCCACGGTCATGCCGCACGCCATCTATCTGCACTCCTCTCTCGCCCGCGACCGTCACGGCAGAGCGCTCGATGCCCACGCTCACCGCCCCACGGGCATCCGGCGCCTGTTGCACGTAACCCGCGTCGACGTTCTGGTTGCACTACTGCTCGCGGGCGCCGTGAACATCGCCATGCTGCTCATTGCCGCCGCGAACCTGGGTGGGGTCGACGGCACCGACACCATCGCGGGTGCCCACGCCGCCATCACCGCCGCGCTCGGGCCGGTCATCGGCGTGATCTTCGCGATCGGGCTGCTCGCCTCTGGCCTCGCGTCGACGTCGGTGGGCAGCTATGCCGGGGCCACCATCATGGCTGGGCTGCTGAAGGTGCGTGTTCCGTTGCTGCTGCGCCGCGTCATCACGCTCATCCCGGCGCTGCTCATTCTCGGCCTCGGAGTGAACCCCACCTGGGCACTCGTGCTGTCGCAGGTGTTTCTGAGCCTCGGTATTCCGTTCGCTCTTGTTCCGCTGTTCAGGTTGACGGGCGACCGGATGCTCATGGGAGCGTTCGCCGACCGACTCCCCTTACGCGTGCTCTGCTGGGCGGTCGCGGCGCTGATCGTCTGCCTGAACGTGGCGCTCATCGCGCTGACCGTCACCGGGTCAGGCTGAGCCCCGCTCACGCAACAGGAGCGGGAGCAGGAGCAGCTAGCGCTTCTTGAGGGCGGCGACGAGGTCGGCCGGGCGATCGGTTCGCACGGTGTAGACGGTCTCGGCCGCTGGCCCAGCCGCGCCCGGGCCCGGCTGACGCGTCACGACAACGCCCGTGCCCGACGACAGCAGCAGGCCGCGCCGATTGCCCGGCAGCACGCGGTACCCCACGCCGCCGAACTCGCGGGCGATCATGTCGACCGCCTTAGCGCCGGCCACCTCCGAGCGCGCGAAGCGAACGGTGAACAGCGGGGCCAGTGCGAGCGCCACCTCGGCCACGGTCACCTCGACCACGATGCGAACCACGAGCAGCAGGATGCCCACTGCCAGCAGCACCACCGCCCCGACCACGGCGGCAATCGCCCCGCCGCCCTGGAACGAAGCGGGGTCGATCACCGTGGCGTCGACGACGAGCAGCACCGCAGCGACGAGAACAAGAACCCCGGCCATCCGGAGCCAGATCGGGCCACCGGACACCTCGCGAAAGAGCGGTTCGCCCGTGCCTGCCGAGCTCATGCGCCCTCGACGGTGACCCACACCGCGTCGCTCGCCCGCTGCCCCAGCTCAACGGCGATGCCGTCGTCGCCGAGGCGCACGGCCACGTCTCCCGCGAAGGTGCGGTGCTCGTCGACCGTCAGCCGAACGTCGAGCAGCACGCCCTTGTCGGCCACGTACCGGAGTAGCGCCGGGTCGGCATCGGAGATGCGCGAGACCACGAGCGAGTGCCCGGGCTCGGCGTCGCTGAGACGCACCGCGTCGGGCAGGTGCGGCCGACCGTCGGCCGAGGGGATGGGGTCGCCGTGCGGGTCGCGGGCGGGAAAACCGAGGTGCCGGTCGATGCGGTCGACGAGCGTGTCGGAGACGGCGTGCTCGAGAACCTCCGCCTCGTCGTGCACCTCATCCCACGCGTAGCCGAGCACTTCGACGAGAAAGGTCTCGACCAGGCGGTGGCGGCGCACCATGTCAATGGCGACCGCTCGGCCCGCCGCGGTGAGCTCGATGCTGCCGTAGGGCTCGTGCTCGAGCATCCCGAGGCCTGCCAGCTTACGAATGCCATCAGAGACCGTGGCCGTGCTGACTCCTGTGCGTTCAGCGAGCTGTTTGACCGTGACAGGCGACTCCGCCCACTCAGAGGCGGCCCAGATCACCTTCAGATAATCTTGGGCCGCATTCGTCAGATTGGGCAGCGTCATGCCCCCATTCTATGATTGCCGCCGAATGCATACTCGGTACAGAAATTCAATCCCTGCCAAGAAGTAGTTAGCTTCAGTAAATTATTTTTGTGCCCATCGTCAAGCGTATTTCGCCCCTCTCCGCCGCCGCCCAGAACACCCCGACCAGCTCCTACTCTCGAATCGTTCGCCACGGTGGCAACCAGTATTTCGCGACAACGCAGATGGCAGAGATCTTTCGCACCCACGCCGATGAGATCGTGGCCGAGAACCGTACTGAGCTGGTTCCACTGCTGCACAGCACCGGTGTCGAGCTTCTGCTCGTGAGCCCCTCGACGGTTTTCGCGGTGGTCGCGATCGAAGTCGGCCGCCTCAGCGCGGTATAGCAAGCGCACAGGCCCGCACCAGCGCGCACGCAGGCCGCTCGCAGTACCCTAGAGGCGAGCACCCGTGCACCCGAAGGAGCGCTATGTCCCGCCGTGACGAAATCGAATGCTGGCTGACCGACATGGACGGCGTTCTCGTCCACGAGAACCAGGCCCTTCCCGGCGCCGCTGAGCTGCTGCAGCAGTGGCGAGACGAAGACAAGCCCTACCTCGTGCTGACGAACAACTCGATGTTCACCCCGCGCGACCTCAGCGCCCGGCTGCTGGCGTCGGGGCTGACGGTTCCCGAAGAGTCGATCTGGACATCCGCCCTCGCCACCGCAGCCTTTCTCAAATCGCAGCAGCCCGGCGGCTCGGCCTTCGTCATCGGCGAAGCGGGCATCACGACCGCCCTGCACGAGGCCGGCTTCATTCTCACCGACACGAACCCCGACTACGTGGTCGTCGGCGAGACGCGCAATTACTCGTTCGAGGCCATCACCCGGGCCATCCGCCTCATCTCGGCCGGCGCCCGGTTCATTGTGACGAATCCGGATGCGACAGGGCCGAGCGCCGAGGGCCCGTTGCCGGCCACCGGTGCGGTTGCCGCCCTCATCACCAAGGCCTGCGGCAAAGAGCCGTACGTGGTCGGCAAGCCGAACCCCATGATGTTCCGCTCGGCGCTCAACAAGATCGGGGCGCACTCGGAGAACACCGGAATGATCGGTGACCGCATGGACACCGACGTGGTCGCCGGCATCGAGGCGGGCCTGCACACGATTCTGGTGCTCACCGGCATCAGCGACCAGGCCGAGATCGACAAGTACCCGTTTCGCCCCGACGAGATCTTGAAGGGTGTCTACGAGCTGGTCTCGTCAGAACCGGTGGAGTCCGACGCGATCTGATTTCGCCGTTAGGGGTGAGTGAGGCCGGCCGGGGTCACACCCCGCCGCCGCCTCCGCCGCCACCACCGCCACCCGAGAAGCCGCCACCGCCCGAGCCGCCGAACGAGCTGCTCTGCGTACTCGCGGCCAGGCTCGAGTCGACCACGTTCGACAGTGACCCGATGCTCGCCACGAAGAACGCCGCGTTGAACGCACCGACGTTGCCGCCGTACCAGGCCGGCTGCGTACCGAGGTTCTCGTAGTACGTGCCGAGCACCTGCGACCATTCGGTCTCGAGGTTCAGCAGCACCGCATACGGCAGCAGCTTCTCGTAGATCTTCACCACTTGGCCACGATCGGGAGCGCTGACCTGCGTCTTGAGGGCCCCCTCGGGGCTCTGCAACATGGCGAACCGGTCTTTCTCCGCCAGCCGGATGTAGAGCTCAAGGCCCTTGATGTAGTCGCGCAGCTCGGCGCCCTTCGGCGTGAGCGGCTTCTTCGTTCCTGCGACGAACGCCACCACCACCGACAGAGCCGCCAGCGCCAGCAGCACGTACGGCACCGCCCCGCCGTAGTCGCCGTTCACAGCCAACGTGAACATGAAGAACGCAAGCCCGGCCATGACCACAGCGGCCACCACAAAGAGGCCACTGAACAGCCCGACGCCGCCTCGCACGTACCCCTCGGTCACCGCGAGGCGCTTCGTGGACTGCACGAGCGACGAGATGCCCGAGCTGAGCGCGGTGTCGTGGCGCTCGAGCTGCTTCCACGCGCCCGGCGTCAGGGTGTCGCCGAACAGCACACGAGCGAGTGCGAGCTCGGTGTCGTCGAGACCCTGTACACCGACGAGTCGCAGCCAGTACGTCTTCGCGCCACGGCCATCGTTCTGCTGTTCGACGATCTGAATGTTTCCGCGCACCGCCAGGCTCACAAAACTCGCGGCGGGCGCCCGATCGGACTGCTTGTAGACGGCCGACGCCAGCAGCAGGTTCACGCCCTTCGGCGGTGTGTACTCGGCAATGATGGTCGGCCGCCCGGCACCGTCTTTCAGCGCGGTGAGCCGGTAGGCCATGGCCCCCACCGCGGCCAGTACCGCCAGAGTGACGAACACGAGCTCGGCGATCGCGGCGCCCGAGGCGAAGAACGAGTCATCCCGAGCCGTGAACGTGCCGGCGGTGAACCCCACCACCACGGTGACGTTCTCGCCGATTCCCAGCGCCTGGCTGGCCGTCGTCACAACGCTGCCACCGGCAGCCGAGTCGGTGCCCACCTGAATGTCACAGGTGTTCGTCGAACCGGTGACGCCTCGGTAGCAGGCGTTCTTGCCCGTCAGGTTCGAGGCCAACGCGGCCGGAACATGCACGGTGGCCGTCGCGCTCGTGAACGGCTGCTTCCATGCCGTGCCGTTCGTGTCCCAGTAGAACTCGTCGTCGTTCGTGTCGGCAAAGAACTTCGTCACGTTGGTCTGCGTGTAGGTGAACTCGTAGGTCTGCGCGCCGTGCACGAAGTTCGCGTCAGCCACCGTCACGAGCAGCAGGCCGCTCTGCGAGTCGGTCGTGAAGCTTCGCGGATGCCCGGCGCCGTCGGTCACCGACACGATGTTCACCTCGGTGGGGTGCCCGTCGTACTTCTCGGGAATCGCCCGCTGGATGCCGTGGTTCTGGTCGCCGGCCGGAAACTGGGCCACGAAGGTCTCGACCGTCGACAGCGTCGAATGCCCGGCCGAATCGCGGCCCAGCGTGAAGTCACCGTGGTAGCTGGTGAAATCGAACGAGTTCGCGTCGCCACGCACGGCACTGAGGGGAGCCGCCGCACCGGCCGCACCTGGCACCGCGGCATTCGCCGCCCCACCGCCTGCGAGCGCCAGCACTCCCGCCACGAGCGCCGCCGCAGCCGCCCTTCGCACGATCGATCGAATCGCCACAGCGCGCCTTCTGCCTTTCGTCATGAGAAGCCCTCAGCATAACGCTTGAGCCCCTCGAACCTACCCGCTGAAAGCGGGCCCGGCAACGTCGCAGCTGAGGCAGCGCCCGACGACCTGCTGAGGAAGCAGTAGAAGTTGCGCTCGTTGCTTCAGGGTCAACTCAACCCGAGGTCGTCGAGCCCGATGGCGTAGTAGTAGGGGTAGCCGGCCGCCTCGATGCGTGCGCGCGCCTCGGTGTCGCGGTCGACCACGACGGCCACACCCACCACGATGGCGCCGACCTTCTCGAGCGCCTCGATGGCTTTCAGCGGCGAACCGCCGGTGGTCGAGGTGTCTTCGATTACCACCACGCGCTTGCCTTCGAGGTCAGGGCCCTCGACCTGCTTGCCGCGGCCGTGGTCTTTGGGCTCCTTGCGTACGACGAACGCGTCGTACGTCGCGCCGCGCGCCGCACCCTGGTGCAGAATGGCGGCAGCAACGGGATCGGCGCCCATGGTGAGCCCGCCCACGGCGAACACATCGGGAATCTCGGCGATCACGTCGAGCATGACCTGCCCGATGAGCGGGGCAACGCGGTGGTCGAGGCTGACTTTTCGCAGGTCGACGTAGTACGTCGCCTTCTTGCCGCTCGTGAGGGTGAAGTCGCCGTGAAAAACTGCTTCGTCGGAGATGAATTTGATGAGTTTGTCGCGTGCATCGGTCACGGCTCAACCTTATCGCGCGCAGCAAATAGGCTGGGGGCATGCGTGTTGCCACCTGGAATGTGAACTCGATTCGTGCCCGCGTGGGCCGCGTGACCGACTGGTTGGTGCGCGAAGACATCGACGTACTCGCCATGCAGGAGATCAAGTGCAAGGAGACGCAGTTTCCGTTCGAGCCCTTCGCTGAGGCCGGTTACGAGGTCGAACTGCACGGGTTGAACCAGTGGAACGGCGTGGCCTTCGCCAGCCGCCTGCCGATGGAAGACCTGACGGTGGGCTTTGAGGGCGTACCTGGTTTCGGCAAGCCCGACGAGAACGGCGCGCTGCCGGCAGAGGCGCGCGCGCTCGGCGTGACGGTTAACGGGGTGCGGCTCTGGAGCCTGTACGTTCCGAACGGCCGTGACCTCGAGAACGCTCACTATACGTACAAGCTCGAGTGGCTGAAGCAGCTGGCGGTCGACACCCGAAAATGGATCGCCGAGTATCCGGAGCAGCCCCTCGCTCTCATGGGCGACTTCAACATCGCGCCGCTCGACACCGACGTGTGGGATCTGGCTGCCTTCGAGGGCTCCACCCACATCTCGCCCCTCGAGCGTGCAGCGTTCGCCGAGTTCGAGGCGCTCGGCCTCGCCGACGTGGTGCGCCCGCTGGTGCCCACGGGCTACACCTACTGGGACTACAAGCAGCTGCGCTTTCCCCGAAACGAGGGCATGCGCATCGACTTCATCATGGGCTCCCCCGCCTTTCAGCAGCTGGTCTCGGATGCCCGCATCGACCGCAACGAACGAAAAGGTGACGCCCCCAGCGACCACGTGCCGGTTGTGGTCGACCTCGAGCTCGATACCGAAGACGACGACGACCGCCCGATGATCTTCGGCTGACGCTGCCAGGTCACTGCGGCCCGAGCAGCCTGGCCACCACCAGCAACACAGGAACCGAGGCGATGGTGCTGAGCAGCACCACGTCGCGGGCGACGACGATGCCCACCTCGTACCGGTGCGCGAAGTTGAAGATGTTCTGGGCCGTCGGAAGCGCCGCGAGCACCACCACGCCGAACAGGTGCACGCCGTCGAGGTTCACGAGGTAGCGCCCTGCCAGGTACGCGACCACAGGCATCACAATGCTTTTCAGAACCGTGGCGGTGACGATTTCGCGTCGACCGGTTCCGGGTGCGAGCGGGCGCTGGCCTGAGAGCGACATTCCGAACGTGATGAGCACGAGCGGAATTGCCGAGCCGCCGATCAGCTGGAACGGCTGAAGCAGGGCATCCGGCATCTTCCAGCCCGACAGCGCAACGATGAGCCCGGCGATCGAGGCGATGATGATCGGGTTGCGGAGCGGCTGGGTGACGATCGAGCGCACCGACACCGACCCTCGGCGCGACGCGTCGAGCAGGGTCAGAACAAGCGGCGCGATCACGATCAGCTGCAGCATGAGCAGGGGCGCCACGAACTGCGGATCGCCCAGCACGTAGGTGGCCACCGGCAGCCCGATGTTGTTCGCGTTCACGTACGACGACGCAGCGGCGGCGATGGTCGTCTCCGCGACGCCGCGACGAAAGAACAGCCGCGACAGCAGCACGAAGATGCCCGCCGTCACCACTACAGACAGCAGTGTCACGACCAGGAACGACGAGAAGATCACGTGCACGTCGGCGCGGGCCAGCACGGTGAACAGCAGCGCCGGGCTCGAAACGAAGAAGGCAAGCCGGTTCAGGGTTCGCTGGGCTTCGCCCGGCAGGATGCCTGCCCGCTGAACCACGTACCCCACGAGGATGACGGATCCGATGATGGCGAAGCCGATCAGCACACCGCTCACAGGTCGCGACCCGTTCTGTTCACGTTCGACCTGCCAGCACGCGATCGGTCAGCCGACCAACTGCCCGCACGCGACCGGTCAGGCCACCAACCGCCAGCACACGACCCGTCATCAGCCCGTCGGCCCCCACGCCACGCCACTGGTCAGGGCGCCATGGCGGCCACCAGCGCCGACGTCAGGTACGGCGCAAGGGTGGTGGCGAACGTGTTCGTCAGGTGGTCTTGGTCGCGGTACACGTTGGCGCCACCGATGACCGCGTAGCAGTCGTTCGTGTTGCAGAACGTGCTGGTGAAGTCGAGCAGGGTGACCTTCTCGCCCGCGGCGATCGATGCGGCCGCGGCGACACCCACCGGTGGGTCTGCCACCAACCCGTCGGCGCGCGGCTCGACGCAGTCGGCTTCAGCCTCAGTTCGCAGGCACTTGTTGGGGTCGTCGCTCCACGCAGGGTTGTCGACCATGGTCACGACAGGGGTTCCCCTGCTCGTCACCTGGTTCCACGCGGCACTGAAGCCCGTGGCGAGAGCCTTACCTGTGGCCGAGGTGCCGGGCGCTCCGGCGTCGGCGAGCGCTGCCGTGAACACCGCGTCGTACGGTGCCACGGTGGCCAGCTCGGTGGTCAGGTTGCCCCGCCAGGTGTTGCACGAGACCGAGAACGCGTCGGCGCCCTGCAGTGCATCGGTGTTCCACGGGCAGCCGCCCTTGATGTAGGTGGTCAGCGCCCAGCCGTTGTCGGTGGCAAGCTGGATGAACGGCTCCAGCAGCGCGTACGCGTGCGAGTCGCCGATGAGCGCCACACGCTTCGCCGCCGGGTCGGTCGACCCGAAGTGGCAGGCATACAGCCCGGAGTCGTTCAGAGTCACCAGGCACTCGGGGTGCGCCGGGCGGTCGGCGTTGCCGAACCCGGGCGACGGGACGATCGTTCCGGCCAGCGCCGCATTCGAGCAGAGCGCAGCCGCTGCCAATGGTGCTGATGCTGATGCCGTCGTACCCGCCAACGACGTCACCACCGGCCCCGGGCCAGACGCGGCGCCGAAGCAGTCGGGCGGGCTCGCCACCGTCGAGGCCAGCTGATCAGCAGCGGCCTGGTATTTCGGCTGCTGCACGCCCCACACCCCACCGATGAGCAACGCCAGCACCGCCATGCCCGCGAGCATGAAGCTGAAACTGAAGCGGGGCTTTCGTGCGACCCAGAACCGCCATTGCCGAGCCGGGTCTTCGACGAACTTCTTCGTGAGCCACGCCAGCACGAAACAGATGGCGAGCAGCGCGATGCGGTTGTAGATGGAGAGGCCCCAGCCCGGCACAAAGGGCGCCACCACGATGAGCGGCCAGTGCCAGAGGTAGAGCGAATACGAGATGTCACCGATGAATCGCGGAACCCGTGAGGCGAGCACTCGGCCCACATCGAACCAGCGGCCACTCGGGTGCGACGCGATGATGGCCGCTGTTCCCAGCACCGGCACGAGTGCGGCATACCCGGGGAACGCGGTGTTGCGGTCGAACACGAAGGCCGCGCCGACGACCATCACGACACCCGCGTAACCCAGCAGGTTGCCTGCCCAGGCTCGGGTGGGCCGCAGGCGCGGGATGAGCGCGAGAATGGCGCCCGCCCCGAACTCCCACACCCGTGTGTACGTGACGAAGTAGGCCGTTGCCGGGTCGTTCTTCGTGAAGACGATCGAGAGCACGAGAGACACAACGCTCACCAGAACGACAAGTGTGATCATCGCGTTCCAGCGGCCCTTCGCCGCACCCGCCTTGGCGCTCAGGCGCTTCACTCCGAACAGCGACGCGGCCAGCAGCAGAATGGGCCAGATCAGGTAGAACTGCTCTTCGAGCGAGAGCGACCAGTAGTGCTGTACAAGCGACGCGTCGTTCGACGCTGCCAGATAGTCGACCGAGTTCGCCGCGAGCGCCCAGTTCTCGACGTAGAACGTGCTCGCTGCGATCTCTTTGACATTTTCGGCCAGAGCGCTCAACGGCATCACCGTGAGCGTCATGATCACGCTGAACAGCAGCACCAGCAGGCCCGCCGGCAGCAGCCGCCGCACCCGCTTCGCCCAGAACGACGGCAGTGTGATTCGGCCGGTTCGCTCGAGCTCCCGTGAGAGCTGCTGCGTGATGAGAAAACCCGAGATGACGAAGAACACATCGACGCCGATGTAGCCGCCGGTGAGGCGGCCCGGCCAGAAGTGGTAGATGACAACGAGCAGCACCGCGATGGCTCGAAGCCCCTGGATGTGCGGCAGAAAGTGCGCCGGAGCACCGCTCGGGGCGGCAGACCGGCCGCGAAGGCTCGTTGGTTGCATAGTGCCCCATGGTACTTCGACCCTTCTGTTCGAACCCTCCGCCGCATCGGCCTGTGCAGAACTCACCGCTGGTGCGTACCTGTGGGCGAAGAGGAATACTCCTTGGTATGGAGTTTCAGACGTCGCTCATCACCAGCGGAAAATCGGCCACCGGCATCGTGGTTCCACTCAACGTCTACGAATCTCTCGGCACGGCCAAACGGCACGCCGTGGTGGTCGCCATCAACGACTTCACCTACCGCAGCACCGTCACGCCCCATCGCCCGCGACGTGTTCGAAACGCTCTCGTACAGCAACAAACGCGGCTTCACCGTTGCCATCGACGAAGCCAAGACCCCCGAGACGCGCCAGCGCCGCATCGACAAGGCGGTCGCCTCGCTCGCCGATCAGCAGCCCGGCTAGTAACATCGCACCGTGACCGCACTGACGCCCTCCTCCTCTTCTGAACCCGCCGCGACCCCCGAGCCGCTCAGCTATTCGAAGAAAGACTCCGGCACCGGCAAGCTCACCGACTACCGCTACGACATGCTGCCGAAGAACGCGAAGGTCACCCTGCAGCTCGCTGCAAGCGATCCCTGCCAGCAGACCATCGCCGAGGTGCAGGCCAAGAACGTCTCAGACCTGCAGGCCTTCGTCGCCCGCCGTACCCTCGACGAAGAGCGCACCGACGCACCCGTGGCAGTTCGACTGTTCGTCGACTCCCGGATGACCGGGCTGGTCGGCTACGTTCCGAGAGGGCTCGAGGCACCCGTGCTCGACACCCTCACCCGGCTCGAGAATGCCGGCCGCACCGCACGCATCCCCGCCGAGATCGTGAAGACACGCAACGGGCTGCGAATCAATCTGTTGCTCGGCCAGACCCGCTGAACGCAAGTTTCTTCGGTCCCGCCCGGCATTCTCGCCGGAAACCCGCCAGATGCTGACGAAACGACGGCCGGAATCTTTCTAGGCTTCGGGTGAGCGCATTCGCACTCCAGCAGCAGGCCGACGGGAGGTTCTCATGTCTTCACGCACATCTTCTTTCACAGCAGATGCCATCACAGGCGAACCGGAGGTCGTCGAAGACCGCCACACCCTCGCCCTGCACCCCGCCTGGCACACCCTGAAGGCAGCCGTGGCAGAGCTTCGGCTGGCGCAGCAGCACGACGGGTCACTCGAAGACTCCGCCGACCGGGCTGAGGCTGCCGAACTGGTGGCCACGATCATCCGGAGCCTGCACGAACTTCAGCAGCCCTTCGCGCATGATGCGACCTACCTCGAAGCCAGTGCCGCCGACTTCGAGCGCTGGGCCGCCGACGGTTACGGTGTGCCCGACTTTCTCGACTCGCTCACAGCCTTTCACCCCGAATCGAACCGGGTCGACGGGCTGCGGCACGTGGTCGTCTTTCCCATGTACACGCAGAACGGCAGCCCCGACCGGCTCTTCGAGGCCGTCGCTGTCGAGGTGATCTGGCCCGAGTTCGTCGCCGAGCTCGAAGCCGGCGACTACTCGAACAAACTGTTCGTGCCCATTCGTTTTCTCGACTTCACCGAGGGGTACAACACCAATTCGGCCGTGCTGTTTCCTGAGACAGTGGCCATGCGGGCGATTCCCTCGTTCACCTGGGGCGCCATCTTCGCCGACCGCGAAGCCGCACGCTTTCGCCTCGTGGTGCAGGCCGCCGCCGAGACGACGCGGCTCGAACTGCCGGCCGACGCTGAAGCCCTGCTCTCCGACCAGCGGCTGGCCGAAGAGACCTTCGTCATGTGGGATCTCATCCACGACCGCACACACATGCGCGGTGACCTGCCCTTCGACCCGTTCATGATCAAGCAGCGCATGCCGTACTTTCTGTACACGCTCGAAGAGCTGCGCTGCGACCTCACCGCCTTTCGCGAAGCCGTTCGCATCGAGCGGGGCGCCGCCCTGCACACCGCGGCCGGTGAACCGCAGACACACTCGGCGAACGCCATCGCCACGGCCAAACGGGTGCAGTACGCCATTCTCTTCGACCGCATCTTTCGTTTCGCCCTCACCGGAGCCCGCGTACGCAACTACGACGGCCTCGGCGGCCAGCTGCTCTTCGCATGGCTGCACCAGCACCACGTTCTGCACTGGACCGACACCCGCCTCACCATTGACTGGCCCGAAATCGCCGACCAGGTCATAGCGCTCGGTGCCGAGATCGACGACCTCTACTGGCGTTCGATCGACCGCCCGAAGACGGCGCACTGGCTCGCCGCGTATGCCCTGGTCTCTGCGACCGTGACGCCGAACCCCGCTTCGGTGTGGGCGAAGGGGCCGGATGCTCTGCCCCTCGATGGCCCACCCCGAGGTCTCACCGACCAGGTGTTGCCCGACGAGTTTCCCCTGTCGATGTTCTACGAGGCGCTGCAGAAGAAGATGGGCGGCGTCATCGAGTCGACCGCGGGCATCACCGGCCACACGGCCCGCTGACCGCACACGGCGGCGGCTCGGCTCGGCTCGGCTCGGCTCGGCTCGGCTCGGCTCGGCTCGGCGAAGTATCCCCTCGCGGAGGCTCCTCTCGGCCCCTCAACCAATTCGAGTCGGCGGGCAGGGGTGGGAGCAGCCGGCGGCTGACACGCCGCGCCCGAACCTCAACCGGCGCAGCAGCGTTGCGCCGCACGCAAGACGCGTGCGCGGTCGGTGAGGGAGACTGGATGCTGTGACCGACGCACCCGACACCACCCCCAGCACCGCACCCGCCGCACCCGACACCACCACCGCCGCCTTCGCCCCCACCCAGCGCCTGCACGACCCGGCGCTCCGCGGCTTCGCGTCTGACAACTACGCCGGCGTGCACCCCGAGATGCTCACCGCCCTCGCCGCCGCCAACGAGGGCCACCAGATCGCGTATGGCGAAGACGTCTACACCGCCCGCCTGCAGCACGTCATGAAGCAGCACTTCGGCGACGAAGCCGAAACCTTCCCCGTCTTCAACGGCACCGGCGCCAACGTGCTGAGCCTGCAGTCGATGCTGCCGCGCTGGGGCGCCGTGGTCTGCGCCCAGACCGCGCACATCAACACCGACGAGAACGCCGCCCCCGAGCGCATCGGCGGTCTGAAGCTGCTCACCGTCGCGACGCCCGACGGCAAGCTGACGCCCGACCTCATCGACGTCGAGGCCTGGGGCTGGGGCGACGAGCACCGCGCCCAGCCGCTCGCCGTCTCGATCACGCAGACGACAGAGCTCGGCACGCTCTACACGCCCGACGAGGTGCGTGCGATAGCCGATCACGTGCACGAACGTGGCATGCGACTGCATATGGACGGCGCGCGCCTCTCGAATGCCGCCGCAAGCCTTGGTGTACCGCTTCGCGAGTTCACCACCGATGCGGGAGTCGACGTACTGAGCTACGGCGGCACAAAGAACGGTCTGCTCTACGGCGAGGCTGTCGTGGTGCTCGACCCCCGGGCATCCGAAGGCCTCAGCTACCTGCGCAAAATGAACATGCAGCTCACGAGCAAGATGCGTTTCGTCAGTGCCCAGCTCATTGCGCTTTTCGAAGACGACCTCTGGCTTCGTTCGGCCTCGCATTCGAATGCCATGGCCCAGCGGCTCAGAGCGGCGGTCGACCGGATGCCCGGCGTCACCCTCACCCGCCCCACCCAGTCGAACGCGGTGTTCGCCATCGTGCCGCCCGGGGTGGCCGACCGGCTGCGCGAGGTGTTCCGTTTCTACGATTGGAACAACGCCACCGGCGAAGTGCGGTGGATGTGCGCGTTCGACACCACCGAAGCCGACGTCGATGCGTTCGTGGCCGCGCTGGCGGGCATCCTCGCCGACACGCACTGAGAACCCTCTCAGCGGCACCCCATTGCCATGGAATAACCCCTCGCTACGGTTGTTGTACACCGTGACGAGCAATGATGCCCTGATCCCCCGCTGATTCACACACCCAGGAGCACCCATGTCTCTCACCGACACCTCAGCCCGCACCGCCGACACCAGCGCTCCGATTCTCGATGTGCTCGCCGAGCGGTGGAGCCCGCGATCGTTCGAACCCGAAGCCGTCATCGATGAGAAGGTGCTCACCGCCGCCCTCGAGGCAGCGCGATGGTCGGCGTCGGCGTCGAACACCCAGCCGTGGAAGTTCATCGTCGGTCGCCGCGGCACCGCCACATTCGACCTGATCAACGCCAACCTGATGGGCTTCAACCAGGCCTGGAGCCCGAACGCCAGCGTTCTCATCGTCAACATCGCTGAGGTCGTCGACGTCGACGGCAAACCGCGCCGGTGGGGCATGTACGACCTCGGCCAGGCCGTCGCGAACCTCACCGTGCAGGCGCACAACGACGGTCTGCACGTGCACCAGATGGGCGGCATCGAGGTCGAGGGCCTCCGCACCGCGTTCGACATCGACGAGCGCTGGGAGCCGGTCACCGTCACCGCACTCGGCGTGCTCGCCCCGGCCGACGCGCTGGCCGACGAGAAGACCCGTGCCCGCGAGGTCGCTCCGCGCGAGCGCAAGCCGCTCGCCGAGGTTGTTCCGATCAACGACTGACCGTCGCTGCACCAGTAGTGGCCGCCTCGGCGCAGGCGGCCACTACTGCCCGGCCGTTCGTTACCCCCGGTGACTCCGCCGCGCCGACCACCGCCCGCCGCCGGGTACCGTTGAAGCGTGTCTGCGACAATCGAGAACCTGCTCCGCGAGAACCGCGTCTACCCGCCCTCCGCTGCCTTTGCGGCCCAGGCGAACGTCGATGAGGGCGAGTATGCCCGCGCGGCGGCCGACCCCGTGGCCTACTGGGAGCAGCAGGCCGATCGCCTCGTCTGGGCCGAACGTTGGCACACCGCCCACACGTGGAAGCCCGCTGTGCCCGTGGCTGCCGGCACCAGCGACGGCGAACCCCTGCTGAGCATCCCCGTCGCCGAATGGTTCGTCGGTGGCCGGCTCAACGTCGCCGTGAACTGCGTCGACCGGCACGTGGATGCCGGGCGGGGCGACACCGTTGCCATCCACTTCGAGGGCGAACCCGGCGACCGCGAGCGCATCACCTACGCCGACCTGCAGCGCCGCGTGGCCCAGGCCGCGAACGCCCTGACTGCGCTCGGAATCGTCGCGGGCGACCGCGTGGTCGTGTACTTGCCAGTCATTCCCGAGACCATTGTCATCACGCTCGCCATCGCGCGCATCGGCGCGATTCACTCGCTCGTGTTCGGCGGGTTCTCGGCCGAGGCCCTGAAGTTTCGCGTCGAAGACACCGGTGCCAAGCTGCTCGTCACCAGCGACGGGCAGTTTCGGCGCGGCAGGGCCGTAGCCGTCAAAGCGAACGCCGATGAGGCCGTGAGCGGTAACGCCGAGACGGGCGTGAACACCATCGAGCACGTGCTGGTGGTGCGCCGAACCGGTGACCTGACCCCCGACATCCCGTGGCAGGGCGGGCGCGATGTGTGGTTCCACGACGCGATCGCCGGGGTGCCCGAGACCCACGAGGCCGAATTCTTCGACTCCGAGCATCCGTTGTTCATCATCTACACCAGCGGAACGACTGGCAAACCGAAGGGCGTCGTGCACACCAGCGGCGGCTACCTCACCCAGGCCAGCTGGAGCCACTGGGCCGCCTTCGACGCCAAACCCACCGACGTCTACTGGTGCACCGCCGACCTCGCGTGGGTCACGGCGCACACCTACGTGCTCTACGGTCCGTTCTCGAACGGCGCCACCAGCGTCATCTACGAGGGCACACCGAACACCCCGCACGCCGGGCGCCACTTCGAGATCATCGAACGCTACGGCGTCACCACGTATTACACGGCGCCCACCCTCATCCGCACGTTCATGACGTGGTTTCCGGATGGCCTGCCGCCGCAGTTCGACCTGTCGACGCTGCGCCTGTTGGGCACCGTGGGCGAGCCCATCAACCCCGAGGCCTGGGTGTGGTTCCACGAGAACATCGGCGGGGGCCGTGCGCCCATCGTCGACACGTGGTGGCAGTCAGAGACAGGGTCGGCGATCATCGCCCCCCTGCCCGGCGTCACCGCACTGAAGCCCGGATCGGCCACGCGCGCGCTGCCCGGCCTGACGGCGAAGATCGTCGACGAGCAGGGCGATGAGGTGGCTTTCGGCTCCGGCGGATACCTCGTGCTCGACGGAACCTGGCCCTCGATGGCCCGAACCGTGTGGGGCAACCCCGAGCGCTACCGTGATTCGTACTGGAAGAAGTACGCCGCCCAGGGCTATTTCTTCGCCGGCGACGGCGCGAAGTACGACGACGACGGGTACATCTGGCTGCTCGGTCGGGTCGACGATGTGATCAACGTGTCGGGCCATCGCCTCTCGACCATCGAGATCGAGTCGGCTCTCGTGTCGCATCCCCTGGTCGGCGAGGCCGGAGTCGTGGGGGTGGCCGACGCCACGACGGGCGAGGCCATCGCGGCCTTCGTCATCGCGTCACGCGAGGTGTCGGAGCAGCACGCGCACGACCCCGCGTTCTGGGCGTCGCTCGAAGCCGAACTCTCGGCGGTGCTACTCGCGCACGTCGCGCACGCCATCGGGCCCATCGCGAAACCGCGCGACCTCATCGTGGTGCCCGACCTGCCCAAGACCCGCTCGGGCAAGATCATGCGGCGTCTGCTCGGCGACCTCGTCGACGGCCGCACCCTCGGCGACACCACGTCGCTGCAAGACGACACCGTTCCGGCCCGCATCGCCGCCATCCTGGAGGCGCGGCGGATCTGACCCGCCCCGGTCGCCTGCCCGCCCGCCCGTCAGTCGGGGAGAGACGCGTCGGAGACGGCGGGGCCCACGGTGAGGCCCGAGTCGTCAGAGGCCAGGCCCACGTAGACGGTCTGGCCGTCGCGGATGCGCCCGGAGAGCAACGCCGTCGCGAGCCGGTCGTCGATCTCGCGCTGCATGAGCCTCCGCAACGGTCGAGCCCCATACGCTGGATCGTACCCTCGCTCAGCGAGCCAGGCCCGGGCATCCGGAGTCACCGCCAGCGACAGCCCACGCTCGGCCACCCGGCGGGCGAGCCGATCGACGTAGAGCGACACGATCTGGGCGAGGTCGTCGTGCGAGAGCGCAGAGAACACCACGATGTCGTCGAGCCGGTTGATGAACTCGGGCTTGAACGCCTGGCGTACCACCTGCAGTACGGCCTCCTCTTTGGCGAAGTCTGACAGCGACGGGTCGACGAGGTACTGCGACCCGAGATTCGACGTGAGAATCAGAATGGTGTTGCGGAAGTCGACTGTGCGACCCTGGCCGTCGGTGAGCCGGCCGTCGTCGAGCACCTGCAGCAGCACATCGAAGACCTCGGGGTGGGCCTTCTCGATCTCGTCCATCAGCACCACCGAGTACGGACGCCGACGCACGGCCTCCGTCAGCTGCCCGCCCTGTTCGTAGCCGATGTAGCCGGGAGGGGCACCCAGCAGCCGCGCCACCGAGTGCTTCTCGCCGTACTCGCTCATGTCGATGCGGATCATGGCCCGCTCGTCGTCGAACAAGAACTCGGCGAGCGCCTTGGCGAGCTCGGTCTTGCCCACACCGGTTGGGCCCAGAAACATGAACGAGCCCGTGGGCCGGTTCGGGTCGGAGATGCCGGCCCGGGTACGCCGCACTGCATCGGCCACCGCGCGCACCGCGGGCTTCTGGCCGATGAGCCGCTTGCCGAGCTCGCCCTCGAGGTTCAGCAGCTTCTCGGTCTCGCCCTGGGTGAGGCGGTCGACGGGAATGCCCGTCCACAGCGCGATCACCGACGCGATCTCGGCCTCGGTGACCTGGTCGCTCACCATGCGCTCTTCGTCGGGGTTCTGCTCAGCGGTCTCTGCCTCGCGCAACTGACGCTCGATCACGGGAATCTCCCCATAGAGCAACTTGGATGCCCGTTCGAGGTTGCCCTCACGCTGCGCCTTCTCGGCGGCCATTCGGGCCGCATCGAGCTGCGTCTTGAGCTCGCCCACGCGGTTCAGGATTGCCCGCTCCCTGTCCCACCGTTCTTGCAGAACGCCGAGTTCTTCGGTGCGCGTGGCCAGATCGAGCCGCAGCTTCTCGAGCCGCTGCTTGCTCGCCTCGTCTTTCTCCTTTTTCAGAGCCAGCTCTTCGAGCTTCAACCGGTCGACACTGCGTCGCAACTCGTCGATCTCGACCGGGGCCGAGTCGATCTCCATGCGGAGCCGCGACGCCGCCTCGTCGATGAGGTCGATGGCCTTGTCGGGCAGCTGGCGACCGGTGATGTAGCGGTTCGACAGCGACGCGGCCGCAACCAGCGCGGCATCGGCGATCGACACCTTGTGGTGCGCCTCGTACCGCTCTTTCAACCCCCGCAGAATGGCGATGGTGTCTTCGACCGTCGGTTCGCCTACGAACACCTGCTGAAAGCGCCGTTCGAGCGCCGCGTCTTTCTCGATGAACTCGCGGTACTCGTCGAGCGTCGTGGCCCCGATGAGGCGCAGTTCGCCGCGAGCGAGCATGGGCTTCAGCATGTTCGAGGCCGCCACCGACCCCTCGCCACCACCCGCGCCCATCAGGGTGTGCAGTTCGTCGACGAACGTGATGATGCGCCCGTTCGCGTCGTTGATCTCCTTCAGCACGGCCTTCAACCGTTCTTCGAACTCGCCCCGGTATTTCGCGCCGGCCACCAGCGCCGCCAGGTCGAGTGACACAAGTTGCTTGCCCTTCAGCGAGTCGGCCACGTCGCCCGCGACGATGCGCTGGGCGAGCCCCTCGACCACGGCCGTCTTTCCCACACCGGGCTCGCCGATGAGCACGGGATTGTTCTTGGTGCGCCGGGTCAGCACCTGGCTGATGCGGCGAATCTCTGCGTCGCGGCCGATGACCGGGTCGAGCTTGCCGCTCGCGGCGATAGCGGTGAGGTTGACGCCGTACTTCTCGAGAGCGCTCGGCTCTTTCTCGTTCTGCTGCCCACCCTGCGGCTGCATGTGTGATCGGGCCTTTCGTCGAAACGGAATGCGTTGCCTCGACTCAAACTTGAGTCTGGCTGGCTCAATTTTAGCCTGTCCCAGTATCATTGGCTACTCTGTGAATCACAGTCACCCCGTTAACAGCTGTCACAGCATAAAATATTTGCAATGAAGAGTATTTTGAGGCGAGAACTTGGTTCGCCGCTCGTTCTGGGGCTGGTGGGCACGCTCTTCATCGCGCTCGGATCGATCGGCGTGGGCTGGCTCGGCCCCGGCTCGAATGTTCTCGGCTGGCCCTTCATCGATGCGGTTCGTGCCAACGACGTCGCTGTGCACGTCTGCACCATCGTGGTCATCGGAGCCGGCCTCCTGCTGGTGATCGCCTGGCTGAAGCTCGGCGTGGCTCTCCGGGCGAACCCGCCGGATGCCCTGCGGCGGGTCATCGTCACCTCGGCCGCGTGGGCCGCCCCCCTCATCTTCTCCGTGCCGCTGTACACCCGTGACCTCTTCGCCTACGTGGGCCAGGGTCGACTCATGGTGGCTGGCTTCAACCCCTACGTCGACGGAATCTCAGCAGTTCAGGGCTGGTTCAACATCGGCGTCGACCCCATGTGGGCGAATGCCAAAGCGCCCTACGGCCCGATCTACCTCTGGATCGAGCAGGTCGTCGTCTCGGCTGTGGGCACCTCGCCCATCGTGGCCGTTGCACTCTTTCGCCTGCTGGCCATTGCCAGCGTCGTGATTCTGGCGCTCTTCGCATACCGCATCGCCCTGCTGCGAGGCATCGAGCCCGCCAAGATGCTCTGGTTCGTGCTGGCGAGCCCTGTCACGATGTTCAACTTCATCGTGGGCGGCCACAACGACGCGCTGATGCTCGCGTTCATGGTGGCTGGCCTCTACTACGCGCTCACCAAACGCCCGCTCATCGCCATCCTGCTCATGACGGCCGCCATCGGGGTGAAGCCCATTGCGGTTCTCGCCCTGCCCATCGTGGGCATGATCTGGGCCGGTCAGAACCGCACCCTTCGAAGCACCCTGAAGTACTGGATCATCTCCGTTCTCATCGCGGGCGGCGTGCTCGGCGCCATCGGTTTCGCAATGAATGTGGGCTTCGGCTGGGTTCTGACGCTCACCACGCCCGGCTCGGTTTCGCATTGGTACGCCCCCGTGAACATCCTCGCCATCAGCGTGGGCGGTGCCTTCGGAGCGCTCGGGCTGAACGGCGAAACGCCCGCGAACGTCGTCAAGTTCATCGCCATCGGCGTGATGGTGATCGCCGTCGCGTGGCTCATGCTGACGAAGCGAAACATCGACCCGCTCATGCGGCTGGCCCTGGCATTCACCGCCACGGTCATCCTCTCGCCCGTCATTCACCCTTGGTACGCGGCGTGGTGCCTCGTCTTCTTCGCCATACTCGGCATTCGCGACGGCCTCGCCACGCATCTCGCGGTGTCGGCGACCATCTTCTTCGCGTGCGTGAGCATCGCCGAGGGAATGGACATCTCCGACGCGGTACAGGGCGACGTCGTGGCGCAAGTGGTTCGCACCGTCATCATCAGCGGCGGTGCCGTGATACTCATCGTGGCGTACTGCCTGCACGAAGACCTGTCGGTCGGCCTCGCGCGACGGAGGCTACGCCAGGCACTCGACCACCGCGCAGCAGCCAAAGCCGAAGCGCGGGGCGCCGCTCTTACAGCCCGAGCTTCTGCACCCAGTACTGCAAGAACGCGGCTCCCGCTTCGTCGTGGATGAGCTCGCCCTCGACGATCACCGGGTAGGGCCGCTGCAAAACCCCATCGCTCGGGCGAACGTCGACGTGCGCCACGTCGTAGCCGGCCTGGTGCAGATAGTCGGCCATCCTGTAGTCGCTTCGCGAATCGCCCACTGACCGCCAGACGGCAGGCAGGGGCTCGCCTTCTTCGGCGAAGTGACTGAGCGCGCGCTCGGCCCCGCGGTCTTTATCGAGCGTCACCGACTCGATGTCGGTCGAGATGATGGTGGGGTCGATGCGAAACGGAACATCTCCCGCGGCGTTCGGCGCCTCGCGGTCACCGTACCGGGCACCCAGCCCGCGCTCGACCAGCTCGGCGAACGCGACCTCGTTGTACTCCAGCTGCAGTGGTTGGTACACCGACGCCTCGATGCTCGGCAGCTGTTCGACCGACACCATCGCGCGCTTGGTCTCGTCGAAGAACATCGAGTCGGAGAACTTCTCAGCCACCAGCTTGCGGATGCCCGCCGCGAACTCCTCGGGCAACGCCACCGTCGCATCGATCTGAACATTGCCCGCGCCCTCGGCACCCACCGTGAACCACGTGGCGCCCTTCTCGCAGACCACGAACATGCGCCCGCCACCCGCCAGAGCGTCGCCGAGCCCCGCCGCCATCAAAGGCGCAATGACCTGCTCGAGCACGAAGGCGTCAGAGCGCCCCGTGATGAACGCGATCGGAACACCCGCGGCCGTCAGTTTCACCAGATCGGTGACGATTTCAGGGATGACGATCGACCGGGTGACCGGCGAGGCGATGGGCCCATCGATGTCGAGCAGCAGTCCGAGGGGTGGGGCCAGAGTCATGCCTCTATTGTGTCAGGCCGCGCCACACCACTATTTCGGTGCGACGCTGGGCACGCATACCGCTCTTGAGGCTCACCACGTCACCGGCGGTTCCCGCGGCGAACACGCGCCGGCCGGGGCGATTCAGCAGCTCGTCGGCCAGCGCGCTCTCGAGTTCGCGAATGCGGCTCGCGAGCTGCTGGTTCACGTTCTCGAGTTCGAGAATGCGCCGGATGCCCTCGAGAGTGATTCCCTCAGACCCGAGCCGCGCGATCTCACGCAACTGCATCACATCACGAAGCGAGTACCGCCGCGACTTGCCGGCGGTGCGGCTGGGGCTCACGAGCCCCAGCCGGTCGTACTGCCGCAGTGTCTGCGGGTGCATCTCGGCGAGTTCGGCCGCCACCGCTATAGCGAACAGCGGAGCGTCTTCGTTCACCGGCATGGTCATTCGTGCGCCTTGGCCAACAGTTCTGCGCGCGGGTTCTCCTGCGGCTCGAGAGCGTGGAACGCCTCGAGTGCGCTGCGCGCCTCATCAGACAGGTGCGACGGAACCGCCACCTGAACGACAGCGAGCAGGTCGCCCGTGCCTTTCGGGGTTTCGACTCCCCTGCCCTTGACCCGCAGCACTCGACCACTCGGGGTGCCAGGGCCCACCCGCAGTTTCACGGGGTCGCCGCCGAGAGTGGGAACCTCGATCGTGGCACCCAGAGTAGCTTCGACGAACGTCACGGGCACGTTCACACGCAGGTTCAGGCCGTCGCGCTCGAAGACCGGATGCTTGCGCACCGAGACCGTCAGAACGATGTCGCCGGTCTCGCCGCCATCAGCGCTCGACTCGCCTTTACCGCGCAGCTTGATCTTCTGGCCGTCGGAGACCCCGGCGGGAATCTTGACCGTGATGGTGGTTCCCTCTGCGGTCTGCAGCTTGATCGTGTCGCCCTTGGTGGCGGTGAGAAAGTCCACCGTGGTGCGCGCGGTGACGTCGCGGCCCCGGGTGGGGCCACCGAAACCACGGTAGCCACCGCTCGGCTGGCCAAAGCCCTGGTTGCCACCGAACATGCCGCCCAGCAGGTCGTCAAAACCGCCCTGCTGGTACGAGTAGCCGGCATTGCTGCCGCCACCGGCACCGCCGCGCCCGCCAGCGCCGCCGAACATGCCGCCGAAGACGTCTTCGAACCCGCCCGACTGGCCCTGGCCGCCCGCTGTGAAGCGAGCGCCAGAACCCATCGCGCGAATCTGGTCGTATTCTTTGCGCTGTTCGGGGTCACCGAGAACCGAGTGGGCTTCGCTGATCTCCTTGAACTTCGCCTCAGCGCTCGCATCGCCCGGGTTGGAGTCGGGGTGGTACTGGCGAGCGAGCTTGCGGTACTGCTTCTTCAGGTCGGCAGCAGAGACGTCTTTCGAGACGCTCAGAACCTTGTAGAAGTCTTTGTCGAACCAGTCTTGGCTAGCCATTCGGCACCGCTACGACAACTTTGGCCGCGCGCAGCAGTGTTGAACCGAGGTAGTACCCCGTCTCGACGACATCAGCGATGGTCTCGACCTGAACGTCGGCGCTCGGCTGCTGAAAGATGGCCTCGTGCAGCTGCGGGTCGAAAGGCTCGCCCACCGACCCGAAGGGCTTCAGCCCGAACCGCTCGACACCCGTGCGCAGCTTGCCTGCAATGGAGGCGAACGGCCCCTCGGCCAGGTCGCCGTGCTTCTCGGCACGATCGAGATCGTCGAGAACGGGCAGCAGAATCTTCACCACGTCACCCACCGTGCGCTCGCGCTCAACCTCGCGGTTGGCCTCGGTGCGCTTGCGGTAGTTGGCATACTCTGCCGTGATGCGCTGCAGGTCGGCGAGCCGCTCTGCAGCGAGGTCGTCGGCAGCACCGGCGCTCACCGCATCGAGAAAGCTCAGGTCGTCGTCGTTCAACTCGCCCTCGCCCACGGTCTCACCCTCTTCTGCTGCTTCGGAATACATCTCATCGGGGTTCGTCGTCGACGTCTCGACGTCGGGGCCTTCGGCCTCGACGAACGCTGCGTCTTCTACCGGCTCACCCGTGACCGGGTCTGAGGAAGTACCCTCAGACCCGGCGGGGAACTGGCCAGACTCATCATTCTGTTCGTTTGACTTGTCTTTGTCGGCCATTGTTACTTCTCTTTCGACTCTTCGTCGTCGACAACTTCTGCGTCAACGATATCTTCGTCTGACGTCGCCTCGGCGGCTTCGGGCTGCCCAGCGGCGGCCGCTGCCGCCTCATCGGCCTGCGAGTTCGCGTAGATGGCCTGGCCGAGCTTCGACTGGCTCTCGTTGAGCTTGTCGAAGGCGGTCTTCACTGCCTCGTCGTCGTCGCCTGCGAGTGCGCTCTTCAGTGCATCCACATCGGCCTGCACCTCGGTCTTCACGTCGGCCGGCAGCTTCTCGTCGTTCTCTTTGATCAGCTTGTCGATCGAGTACGCGAGCTGTTCGCTGGTGTTACGAACCTCTGCGGTCTCGCGGCGCTTCTTGTCTTCTGCGGCGTGCTCTTCGCCCTCGCGAACCATGCGGGCGATGTCGTCTTTCGACAGGCTCGACCCACCGGTGATGGTCATCGACTGCTCTTTGCCCGTGCCCTTGTCTTTGGCAGACACGTGCACGATGCCGTTGGCGTCGATGTCGAAGGTGACCTCGACCTGCGGAATGCCCCGCGGGGCCGGTGCGATACCGGTCAACTCGAACGTACCGAGGTTCTTGTTGTCGCGGGTGAACTCGCGCTCGCCCTGGAACACCTGGATGGCGACCGACGGCTGGTTGTCGTCAGCAGTCGTGAAGGTCTCGCTGCGCTTGGTGGGAATGGCGGTGTTGCGCTCGATGAGCTTGGTCATCATGCCGCCCTTGGTCTCGATGCCGAGCGACAGGGGGGTGACGTCGATGAGCAGAACGTCTTTGCGCTCGCCCTTCAGAACGCCGGCCTGCAGTGCGGCGCCGACAGCCACGACCTCGTCGGGGTTGACACCCTTGTTGGGCTCGCGGCCACCGGTCAGCTTCTTGACCAGCGCGACGACGGCGGGCATACGGGTCGATCCACCGACGAGCACGACGTGTGCGATGTCGGCGACAGAAACGCCGGCCTCTTTGATGACGTCAGTGAAGGGCTTCTCGGTGCGGGCCAACAGGTCAGCGGTGAGCTCTTCGAACTTCGCGCGGCTGAGGGTCTCGTCGAGGTTCGCAGGGCCGCTCTCGGTGAGTGAGAGGTAGGGAAGCTGGATGGTCGTCGAAAGCGAACCCGACAGCTCTTTCTTGGCCTGCTCCGCAGCCTCTTTCAGGCGCTGCTTCGCGATCTTGTCCTGGCTGACATCGACACCGGTGGAGTCTTTGAAGCGCTTGATCAGGTAGTCGACAACGCGCTGATCCCAGTCGTCGCCGCCGAGGCGATTGTCGCCGGCGGTCGAACGAACCTGAATGGTGCTGAAGTCGTCGTCTTTGCCCACTTCGAGCAGCGAGACGTCGAAGGTACCGCCACCGAGGTCGAAGACGAGGATGAGCTCGTCTTCTTTGCCCTTGTCGAGGCCGTACGCGAGTGCCGCAGCCGTGGGCTCGTTGATGATGCGCAGAACGTTGAGGCCCGAAATCTCGCCGGCCTCCTTCGTGGCCTGGCGCTCGGCGTCGTTGAAGTACGCGGGAACGGTGATGACCGCGTCGGTCACCTTGTCTCCCAGGTACGACTCGGCATCGCGCTTGAGCTTGGCGAGAATACGCGCCGAGATCTCTTGCGGGGTGTACTTCTTGTCGTCGACCGCGACAGTCCAGTCGGTACCGATGTGGCGCTTGACCGACGCGATGGTGCGGTCGACGTTCGTCACGGCCTGGCGCTTGGCGGTCTCACCGACCAGCACCTCGCCGTCTTTGGTGAATGCGACGACCGACGGGGTGGTGCGAAAGCCCTCCGCGTTGGCGATGACGGTGGGTTCTCCACCTTCGAGAACGGAGACAACCGAGTTGGTGGTACCGAGGTCGATTCCTACTGCACGAGCCATGTGCTTTACTCCTTCTTGGCCTTGCGGCCGGCTAAAGATGTTCGAGGCGCTTGTTCGAGAACTTGAGCCTCATGCACTCAAGTTTACCCGACACGATTCTGGTGTCAAGTCGAAACGGCATAACTTGAGCGACTTCGGCTCAACTCTACAAAGTCACTCGTGATTAACCCTGTGAATGTACTGTTCTTGCATGACCGCCACCGCGCCAGCCGCCGTTGTTCCACAGAAGAGCGTCATCTCGTGGGCGCTCTGGGACTGGGCCGGTTCGTCGTTCAACAGTGTTGTGACCACCTTCGTCTTCACCGTCTACCTCACATCGACGAAGGCGTTCGGCGGCACGACCTTCGTCTCGGCCCAGCTCGGCTGGGTCTTGGCGATCGCAGGAATTCTTGTGGCCATCCTCGCCCCCGTCACAGGCCAGCGCTCAGACGCCTCCGGCCGACGCAAGTTCTGGCTCGCGGTGAACACCTACCTACTCGTGGCCATCACGGCAGCGATGTTCTTCGTCGAGGCCAAGCCCGACTTTCTCTGGCTCGGCCTCTTTCTGCTCGCAGCGGGCACCATCGTGTTCGAGTTCGCCTCGGTGAACTACAACGCCATGCTGACCAGCGTGTCGACGCCGGCGACGGTGGGCAAGGTCAGTGCGTTCGGCTGGTCCATGGGCTACTTCGGTGGCATCGTTCTGCTGCTCATCGTGTATTTCGGCCTCATCAGCCCTGCGCCCGCCAACGACAACGGGCTCTCGGTGCGCATCTCGATGCTCATCGCAGCCCTGTGGCTCGGGGTGTTCGCGCTGCCAGTGCTCTTCTTCGTTCCCGAGTACCGGGCACCCGCCGCCGTAGCGCGCGAGAAGGTCAGCTTCATCGGCTCGTACATCCGGCTCGGGCACGACATCGCCCGCCTGTGGCGCACCAGTCGCCACACGGTCTATTTTCTGATCGCCAGCGCGGTGTTCAGAGACGGCCTCACCGGCGTCTTCACCTTCGGCGGCGTGCTGGCCGCCGGCACCTTCGGCTTCTCATCGGGCCAGGTGATCATCTTCGCCATTGCGGCGAATGTCACCGCGGGTGTCTCGACAGTGCTCGTGGGGCGGCTCGACGACCGAGTGGGGCCGAAACCCGTCATCGTCGCGGCACTCATCGGCCTCGTCGTGAGCGGCCTGGCCGTGTTCTTGCTGCACGACGCCGGCCAGACCGCGTTCTGGGTCTTCGGGCTCGCCCTCTGCCTCTTCGTAGGCCCTGCCCAGTCGGCGAGCCGCTCGTTTCTCGCCCGGGTCATTCCGGCAGGTCGCGAGGGCGAGGTGTTCGGGCTGTACGCCACCACAGGCAAGGCAGCCACCTTCCTCGCCCCGGCGGCCTTCGCCGTCTTCGTCACGGTGGGAGGAGCCCAGTACTGGGGCATCCTCGGTCTCGTGCTCGTGCTGGCGGTGGGGCTCGTGGTGCTGCTGCCGGTGAAGTCCCGGCAGCAGCAGCTCGACTAGAGCGCCACGTAGCCACCGTCGATCGGCAGCGTGTGGCCGGTGATCCACTTGGCATCGTCAGAAGCCAGGAAGAGAACCGCGTTCGCCACATCGCCCGACGTCGGCATGCCGGGGATCGGGTTGAAGTTTTGCATACGCTCAGCCATCGCCTTCGGGTCTGGCGCGGTGTCGATGAAGTTCTGCACCAGCGGCGTCAACACCACAGTCGGGGCGATCACGTTGACGCGAATGTTGTCTTTCACGTAATCCACAGCCGCCGAACGGGTCAGGCCCAGTACGACATGCTCTACAACCTGCATTCCGAGCCGAGCCGATCGCTCTCCATCTCGGCTCTGACACGAACGCTGCTCTACAGCAGCGGTTCAGCGAGCAACCTGGTCACGAGCATGGTGAAGTCGAACCTGGTCGAGCGCGAACCCTCTCAGACCGACGGGCGCGTCACGATCATCCGCCCCACCGAAGCGGGTGCCGTCACCTTCGACGCGGCCACCACCCTCGTGCTCGACACTGTTCGCGAAGAGTTCACGGGCGAACCGGCCGAGAGCGAGCTGCCCGCGGTGGCGGCCTTTCTCAGCCGGGTGCGCTCGAAAGACCCGAACCTCCGCCGGCCACCATACGACCTGCCCTTCGACCTCTGAACCCGTCGCGCCGAGAGCACCACGTAGCGAGTTCTGAGCCGATCCGCTTCTCTGAAAAGAGTTCGTTCTCTACCAGGGCGCGCGGGTGCCATCCCACGACCACAGGGCCCCCGTGGGGCCGTCGTCGGGGAGGAATGCCAGGCGTACGGCTCCCGCAGCGGCTTCGGCCGGATCGCCGCCGGCCGACATCCCGGCAATGAGGTTGGTGAGGCGCAGGCCGGGGGCGAGCGCATTCACCTTGATATCGTCGCCGAGGGCCTGAGCCGTGAGCATAGTGACAGCATTGACCGCGGTTTTCGAGCTGCGGTAGGCCAGGCCGCCACCCTTGACCCGCTCCCAGTCGAACTGCGGATTCGGGCCGCTGTTCCAGGTGAGCGATCCGGTTCCGCTCGACACGTTGACGACGCGCGCGTGGGCTGATCTGCGCAAGGCGGGCAGGAACGCTTGCGTAACGGAGATGACACCGAAGACGTTGGTCTCGTAGGCGGAGCGCAACTGCTCAAGACTTGTGCGGCTGATGTCGTCGCGACCGGGATTCACTCCAGCGTTGTTGACGAGGATGTCCACTTCGCCGACCTGCTGCACCGCTGCGGCGATCGATGCCGCATCCGTGACATCGATTTGCACGGCGCGCGCGCCAGCGCCCAGCTGAGCAGCAGTCTGCTGCCCTTTGTCGAGGACACGAGCTCCGATCCACACGGTGAGGCCATGGCCGAGCAGTTGCTGCGCAATTTCGAGACCGATGCCACTGTTTGCCCCGGTCACCAGGGCTGTCGTGCCGGGCTCGGGTGAACGGAGCTCCGACGGAAGACGATCTGTATTTGTCATCGCATTTTCTCCAACTCCAACGGTGTGGTTGGAATGCTACTCCTGGTCTCTCGCAAACTCCAACTCATGTGTTGGTAATCTTGGAGAATGGCCTGGGATACCGACGGAACACAGCGTCGTCTACGTGACGCCGCGCTCGTCGAGTTCGCAGCTCGCGGATTCGAGGGAACAACCGTCTCCTCCATTGCGGCACGATCGGGCGTGAACAAAGAGAGGCTCTACAGCTACTTCGGCGACAAGAAGTCTTTGTGGGACCTGGTGCTGACAACCGAGCTTGAGCATCTTGCCACCGCCGTCGAACTCGCGGGGGTCGGCCTGAGCGACATCGGCGACTTCGCGGGAGCGACGTACGACTATCACGCGGCTCACCCTGAGCTCGGCCGTCTGCTGCAGTGGGAGGGCCTGCAAACCGGCCCGCCGGCTCATGCCGCGGTTCGCACGACGCACTATCAAGAGAAGGTGGCACGCTTCGCTCGGGCGCAGCGCGACGGCTCCCTCGACCCCGACATCGATCCTGGGCACCTCGTCTTCGCGCTCATCGCCCTGGCCGCGTGGTGGCAGACCGTGCCTCAGCTAGCCGAGATGATCACCGGCGCAAACCAAGATCACCAGCAGGAGAGGGCGGCACGTCGCCGTTTTGTCGTCGAGGCCGCGAGGCGAATCGCGGCGCCCTCTCGAGCCTGAACTGACGTCGGGGATGAAAGTGGCGACGATCGAGCCCGGTCGACGCGCAGCCTGTATCTGACGGCATCGACCCGTCGATCAAGAAGAAATTCAGCCATCCCATCGACTGTCGGTTTGAAGTGGTGCGGCCCGCTCCAGAAACGAAACAGAGGGAGATCGTGACCTGACTCACATCTGAGCGCGGCATCGGTCATAGACACGCGAACGGATTGAATCAGCGGCGCGGTAGGTTGTGCGGGAGCGCCATCTACCGGCATTCCCGAAAGGTACGGCCATGAACTTCGATTCAGAATGCCGCCTCGATGAAGGGGTCATCGAACGCGAATTCACTCTCAACGAGATCCCCGGCATTCTGTGGACTCCTGCAATCTCACCGGCGCCGCTGATTCTGATGGGTCACCCCGGCGGGCTGCGCACTCAGTACCCGCGTCTCCTCGGGCGGGCGAGGCGCGCCGCGGCCGACGGCATTGCGACGGCAACCATCGAACTCCCGGGAAGTGGCGAGCGGCCGCCATCAGCGGATGCCCAGCAGGCCCGGGCTGATCTGCGACGCGCCCTCGCCGCCGGCGAGCCGATCGACGAAATTGTCGACCGGCTCATCCTTCCTCTCGTTGAGCAAGCTGTACCAGAATGGCAGGCTGCTCTCGACGCCTTACTCGCGCTGCCCGAACTCAGCGGAGCTGCCGGGTACTCGGGCGGACCGATTGCCATCGGCATGCGACTCGCGCTGGTGGAACCGCGCATTCTGGCAGCGGGTCTCTTCGCGGGAAGCTTCGTTCCCCGCGTCATGTTCGAGGAGGCCCGCCAGATCAGCATCCCTCTGCACGTGCTGCTTCAGTGGGACGACGAGGGCAACGACCGCCAGTTGGCCCTCGATTTGTTCGATGCCTTCGGGTCTCGAGAGAAAACGCTGCAGGCCAACATGGGCGGGCATACCGGGGTTCCGGCGTTCGCAGGAGACGATGCGTCACGGTTCTTCGCGCGGCATCTGATGACGACTGGACGCGAAAAGTGAGACCGGCCGGGTCGTACGGCAGTGGTCAGGGCCCTGGATGAGCACGAGTCGGCTTGTAGTCACCAAGCCATAACCTGCTGCACCCGCTCACGAACCGAGCAGCACGTACCAGATGAGCAGCAGAGTCACGAGGAAACCAGTGCCGAAGTTGAGGTAGAGAAAGCGCTTCCAGCCGGCGTTGGCTCGCTCGGCATCCTCGTCGGTGATCGAGAAGAACGGCAGCACGCTGAGCGCGTAGGGCAGCGCGAGAATCGAGCCGAGCGGGCCCGGCCAGGCGGTGAAGAGCATCAGGACACCACCGAGCAGGTAGGCGACGAACGAGAAGCGCACGGTCTGGCGGCCACCGATGACGGTGGCGATCGAGGCAATACCGCCCTCGCGGTCGGCCACGATGTCTTGCACGGCCCCGAAGGCGTGGCTGGCGACCCCCCAGAGAAAGAAGGCGGCCAGAATCGCCCAGAGCGCGGGGGTGAAGACGGCCCCCGCCAGCACGAGACCGTACACGGCAGGGCTCACGAAGTGGGTGCTCGAGGTGAGCGAATCGATGAAGGGGCGCTCTTTGAATCGTAGTTTCGGCGCGCTGTAGGCGATCACCGCAAACACGCTGATGGCCAGAACGAGCCACGACAAGGGTGAACCGACGATGACGAGATAGATGAGAAACGGGAAGTTCGTGAGCGCCGCGCTCCAAAGCGTGACCCTGTGCAGCGAACGCCCGAGCACCGCCCCCTCGACGCCGCCCTTGCGGGGGTTTCGCAGGTCGCTCTCGTAGTCGAACACGTCGTTGATGCCGTACATGGCGAGGTTGTAGGGAATCAGAAAGTACAGAGTGCCCAGAACGAAGGTGACGTCGACCTGACGGGTGGTGAGAAGATACCCGGCCGCGAACGGAAAAGCGGTGTTCACCCACGACAGAGGCCGCGACGACAGAATCACCTGGCCCATCTTGCTCACTCGTCGCCCCCCTTCGGCGCGGGCCGAGCCCCATGCGCACCCCGGCGCGACGGCGGCAGCAGCGACCACAGCGCCGGCAGCAGAATGACCGCGCCGATCGCATACGCAAAGTCTTCGAGAGGCGCAATACCCACCATCGCCCCCGAGATGAGTGCCGTGTTGTACCCCACCAGTCCGATACCGATCATGATGTTGTCGAACACTGCCGTCATTCCTACGAGAACAACTGCGGTGATGAGAAGGGCTCCGAGCCGCGGGGTGTGGCGCACCACTCGCGCCGTCATCGCCAACAGAATGGCCAGGGTGAGAAAGATGATGTTCAGTTCCCAGTACGTCACGTGTCGGACCCCTTTCTGGTGAGCGCGCCGAACAGGTTCATCGTGAGGTAGCAGAGCAGGGTGAGAAAGAACAACTCTTCCAGCGGCAGCTCGGGCCCGATTACGAGACCGGTCATGAACGCGGTCTCGCCGCGAAAGAAGATGTGCGCACCGATGCCCGACAGATCCCACACCAGAAAGAACAGTACCCCCACCACCAGCACGATGGTCGCCCGCCTGGTGTCACGCCAGAAGAACAGAGAGAACCGGCGATCGAGCACCACCATGCCGGTCAGCGCCACAGCCAGCGCCAACAGGTACAGGATGCTCATGCCGCCCTGCCCGCCCCGGCCCGTCGACCGTTCACAGTGGCTCGGGTAACGCGGTCGTCGAAGTGTCTCCGCGCAGGCGCTTGATCACCAGTTCGGCGCTGATCAGGCACATCGGCAGGCCGATGCCCGGAATCGTCGATCCGCCCGCGTAGTAGAGCCCCGCGACCTTCTTGCTCACGTTGCCGGCGCGAAAGAACGCGCTCTGGCTGAGCGTGTGCGCGGGGCCGAGAGCGGTGCCGTTCCAGGTGTTGAGGTCGTTCTTGAAGTCTTCGGGGCCGACGGTTCGGCGAACCACGATGCGTGAAGCGAAGTCGTCGATGCCGGCCCAGGCCCCGATCTGCGCGATGGCCTCGTCGGCGATCGCCTCGACCTGGGGGGAACCGGCGCCGTCGTCGCCGCCATGACCGATGCCCGGGTCGGCCGGGATGGGCACGAGCACGAAGATGTTCTCGTGACCTTCGGGGGCCACCTGGGCATCCGACACACTGGGCCGGCAGACGTAGATCGAGGCCGGGCTCGGTACCGAAGTGGGCGAGCGGTGGCCGAGACCGAGGCTCGCGGCCACGCCGCCCGCCCCGAAGATCTTGCCGAAGTCGTCTTTCCAGCTCTTCGTGAAGAAGAGTGTGTGGTGCGCGAGCTCGGGCAGTTCGCCAGAGATACCGAGGTAGATGAGCACGGCACTGGGGCCGGGGGTCTTCTTCTTCCAGTAGCTGGCCGGGTAGGTCTGCAGTTCGGGCAGCAGCATGGTTGTCTCGACGTGTTCGAGGTCGGTCGCAGCCACCACGATGTCGGCCTCGAGAGAGTGCGCCGCACCGGTGCTGTCGAGGTACTGGATGCCCGCGACCCGCGCCGGCCGCTTCGCCCCCGTCGCTTCGGTCTCGGTGATCACGCTCGAGCGCGCCCCGGTCGCCGTGGCACCGTTCGAAGTCGAACCGGCCACACCGGGCTTGCCCGCGACACCGCCGCTCGCGCCGCCGCGCGAACCTCCGTGCCGCTCTGGGTCGTACTCTGCCTCGCCCTCGAGCACGCGGCGCAGTTCGTCGCGGTCGATGATGTTCGTGTCGAACTCGTTCGTGGGGTAGTCGTAGGGCCCCGGCACGGGTTCGAGGTGGGCTGCCGCCTCGACCTCGTCGTCGGTCGTCACGATTCGCGTCACCGAGGCGCCGGTGACAATGGTGACGCCCGCCTCGACCGCGAGGTCGGCAATGCTCTCGATCACCCGGGCGAAACCGCCCTGCGGATAGAGCACCCCATCGTCAAGGTCGAGGTGGCTCATCAGGTGATACATGCTCGGAGTGGAATATGGCGACGATCCGAGAAAGACGGCAGGGTAGCCGAGAATCTGCTGCAGCCGCGGGTCGCGCACGGTGCGACCGGCGAAGCTGTCGAGCGACTCGAGCAGCAGGCGCACGAGCCGCGGCGAGCGCTTCAAAACGGGACCCTTCAGCAGGGGCCGGAAGTCTTCGAAGGTCGAATAGAGAAAATACTCTTTCGCCAGCTCGTAGGTCTCGGCGGCCGAGTCGAGGTAGCCGGCCATGCGCACGCCGGCTCCGGGCTCGAGCGACTCGAACAGTTCGAGGTTCTCTTCGCGACTCGCCTTGATGTCGACCGCGTTGAATTCGCCCTCGAAGAGAACCCGGTAGCCGGGATCGAGAAGAGAAAGGTCGAGCTGGGCATCCGCTGAGGTGCCCATCAGCTTGTAGAAGTGGTCGAAGACCTCGGGCATGAGGTACCACGACGGTCCGGTGTCGAAACGAAAGCCGTCTTTCTCCCAGACACCCGCACGCCCGCCGAGGGTGTGCTGTTTCTCCACGACGGTGACGTCGTACCCCTCGCGGGCGAGAAGACCTGCCGTGGCGAGGCCGCTGATGCCTCCGCCGATGACGATTGCCTTCACTGTTGCTCCTTCGGTAGTCGCCCGGCGACGGCAGAAGCCGCAATACGGAGCTTGACAGGGTTGGGCACCCGAACGCGCGTCTGGGCGAGTACAGAGGCCGGCGTTTCGCGCAGCCGCGCAGTGAGTTCACCGAACAGGCCTTGGGCGAGAATCACAGCTCGGCGACTCGACGACGGCAGCAGGGGCAGGGATGCCCGGGCGATGCGCAGATCGTTCTCGATGTCGGCCACGATTTCGAGCTTCGCGGCCTCGCTGAACGTCTCGACGTTCACCCCCGGAAAGTAACTGCGGCCGAGCCCGGCGAAGTCGGCCGCCAGGTCGCGCAGAAAGTTGATCTTCTGAAACGCAGCTCCCAGGTGGCGGGCACCGTCAACCAAGGTGCTGCGCTGGGTATCGGTGACTATATGCCCCTGCAGGAATGCGCTGAGGCACATCAGACCTACAACCTCAGCCGAGCCGTAGACGTAGGCGTCGAAGCTCTCGGGCGTGTGCTCGGTCTCGGTGATGTCGGCTCGCATCGAGGCGAAGAACGGCTCGACGAGTTCGGGGCCGAAAGACACCTCCCGCGCGGTGAGCGCGAACGCGTGCACGATCAGATTGGTGCTGTAGCCCACCGCAATGGCTTCGAGTGTCTCCCGTTCGAGGCCGTCGAGCAGACGCAGAATCTCGTTGGGCGCCAGCTCGGCATCGGCCGCGACACCGTCGACCACCTCGTCGGCGAGCCGCACCAGCGCGTAGATGTTCTCGACGTGGCCGCGCACCCCGGCACCGAGCAATCGCGACGCGAGCCCGAACGATGTGGAATAGCGGTGAATCACGAGGCCGGCCGACTGCGTGGCGACGCTGTCGTAGAGCAATCGTGCCCGCGAGCTCTCGCGCGTCATCGCACCCGGCCCAGAACGGTCTCGATGATCGGTTCGAACTCGGCCCGCGCACGGTCGGGCAGCGCGTCGGAGGCAAGTTCTTCTGCCGCCCGGTTCGCGAACTCGCGCGCAAGCTCCTCTGCGTAGTGCCGAGCTCCGCAGTCTTCGAGCGAGCGGCGCACCACAGCGGCCTGCTCCCACGTCAGATCGGGGAGGCCGAGCCACCGGCTGATCTCGACCCATTCGGGGCGACCCGATGCGTACGCAATGAGTACGGTGCGCTTGCCCTCGCGGAGGTCGCCGATGGTGGTCTTGCCCGTGGCAGCCTCGTCTCCGAAGACGCCGAGCAGATCATCCACGATCTGATAGGCGATGCCGATGTTGCGCCCGAAGCCGGCAAGGGCGCGCACGGCCTCGTCGCTGGCACCCGCGAGCACAGCGCCCGCCTCGACGGGAGACTCGAATGAGTAGACGGCGGTCTTCAGGCGCTCCATGTCGACGACCTCTTCGACAGTGGGCATCGACTTCAGCTGGGAGAAGTCGACGTCGAGCAGCTCGCCGGCCGCTGAGGCGAACATCGCTTCGTCGAAGATGTCGTGCAGGCGGCTGCGCATGAGCTCGCCCACGCCGCTGCGGTCGATGAGCCGGTACGCATTGAAGAGGGCGAGGTCGCCGGCGATGACGGCAACAGAGAGGCCGCGGTGTTCGGCAGCAGGAATGGGAATGCCGGCGGTCTGCGCGATGTCGCGGTAGACACCCGACACATTGACTCCCCCGCGGCGGATGAAGTCACGGTCGATCACGTCGTCGTGCACGATGAGCGCCGTGTGCAGCAGCTCGAACGCGGCACCCACATGCGCGGCAGCCTCGAAGTCGGTGCCGCCGAGGCTTTCGTACGCGCCCATCACCATTCCAGGGCGAAAACGCTTGCCGCCAGCGGTGTTCTTCTCCAGTGTCTGCCACAGAGTGAGATACCGAGGGCCGATTGCTGACGCTCGGTTCTTGGCTAGGCTGAAGAAACGGTCAAGTACGGCGTCGACATGTTTTTGTCTCCGCTGAGCTGAGACCACGAGATCTTGTGGGTCCACATTCCGAGAGTAACCCACGGCAGGAGAAGAGGGCGTAATGGCTGTCGTTGATGAACAGGTCGTGCTACTGTCTGAGTCCGGTTCGGCCATCGGCGTGGCACCGAAAGCCACTGTGCACACTGCCCACACACCTCTGCACCTGGCCTTCTCGTGCCACATCTTCGACGAGGCCGGCCGGGTTCTCGTCACCCGGCGGGCGCTGGCGAAACGCACGTGGCCCGGCGTCTGGACCAACAGTTTCTGCGGGCATCCGGCACCGGGTGAGGCGATGGATGCCGCGGTCGAACGCCGCGCGGCAGCCGAACTCGGTGTGACGCTCGAGTCGTACACCCTCGCACTGCCCGACTTTCGGTACCGGGCCGTCGATGCGTCGGGAGTGGTCGAGAACGAGATCTGCCCTGTGTACACGGCGCGCGTGACCTCGGGTGAGGGGCTGCTCGCGCCGAACCCCGACGAGGTCATGGAGTACCAGTGGGCCGACCCGGTGCTGCTGCTGGCCGCCATCGAGGCGACGCCGTGGGCGTTCAGCCCGTGGCTGACGCTGCAGCTGCCGCGGTTGGCCGGGCTGGGGCTGCCCGGCCAGGTGGCGGGGGCTGCGGCACTCTAGGGGCGGGGGGCGGGCCGCGGCTGCGCGTCACGGCTTGTCGGGCGTCACGGCTTGCCGGCGTCGCGGCGTCAGGAGAACGTGTGCGGGGCGACGGTGAAGGTGAGGGTGCCGTCGGGCAGCCACGTGGCGGTGACGTCGACGTTCGAGAGGGCTTTCGAGCCGGTGCGGGGGTTCAGGTTGGTGATGCCTGAGACAGTGACGGTGAGGCCGTCGACTCCGATCAGGGCGGGGTCGTTGCACGTCGTGGCGAAGGTTCGGGGGTCTGAGCCGAGAACCACGATGAGGCAGATCGAACCGAACGTGCTCTTCGCGAGGTAGGCCGAAGCCGGAGTGAAGTCGGTTGTGCTGAGCAGCCGGAACGTGGAGCGGTCGACATCGGGCGGCAGCGCAGCGCTGACCAACGACAAGGCCGGCAGGTCGCCCGTGGTCTGGGCGCGGGAGAAGATGGTGTCGAGGGAGTTGGCGGCCAGGATGGCGCCCGCGACGGAGTCGGCCGGGGCGACAGGGGATCCGGAGGGGCCGAGGGCTCCGGCGGCGGTGCCCTCGGTGCTGGTGCCTGCGGTGCTGGTGCCTGCGCCGGCCGGGGTGCCTCCGCGCCCGCCGCCGAACGCGCCGGTGAGGGTGCCGAACACCGAGCCGAGCTCCGGGGTGGCGAGCACCACGAGGGCGAACACGAGCGCCAGGGCAGGAACGCTCCAGGCGATGCGCCGACGCCGGGTGTGCCGCGCCAGACGCTCGAGGCGGGCAGCCGCTTCATGCGCTGCCGCGGAACGGGCGACCTCGGCCCGGCCTGCGGCGATCTGCGCCTCGAGGTCGTGCAGGCGAACGGCCTGATCCAGCCGCTCACGCTCGGGGGTGCCGGGGCCGTAGACCGCACGCCGCAGATCAGTGAGCAGGCGCTGCCGGGAGCCGGGGTCGTCGGCGGGGAGTTCAGGCATCGGGCATCCGGAATCAGGCGGCGAAGCTGAAGCCGTCGGCCGTGAAGATCAGCCGCACATCGGCGAGGCTCTCGACCACGAGGTCGGCGTCGAGTTGGTCGGCTCGGTGGGTTCCGACGACGCCGACGGTGGCGCAGCCGGCAGCCCGGGCGGCGGCGAGGCCCGCGGGGGCGTCTTCGAAGACCACGCAGTCGCGGGGGTCGACGCCGAGGCGGCGGGCGCCCTCGAGAAACGGGTCGGGGTTCGGTTTGCCGAGAACGGTGTCGTCGATCGTGACGACCACGGCGGGTGCCGGGATGCCCGAGGCGGCGATGCGCACGGCCGCGAGGTCGCGCGTGCACGAGGTGACGATGGCGCGGCGGGGTTCGGGGATGCCGCTGAGCAACTCGGCGGCTCCCGGCAGAACGGTGATGCCCGCGAGGTCGACGAGTTCGAGGGCTTGCACGCGGGCGAAGCCCTCCTCGACCCGGTCGGCCGGGAGGAGGTCGGCCACGAGGCCGCGGGCGGGCTTGCCGTGCATGCCGTCGCGAAAACCGTCGGGGAGACCGAACTCGGTGCCCCACTGGCTCCAGGCGCGGTCGACGGCGGGGGTGGAGTCGATGAGGGTGCCGTCCATGTCGAACAGGGCGGCGGCGAAGGTACGCCCGGCGAAGGCGGGGTGCGGGGCGGAGGTCATGGCTCCATTCTCGCGCACAGGGCCGCGCGGGTCGGCGGCACGGAACGGGCGCCCACGCAGCATCCGAAGCCCGGGTTGGTGAAAACGAGAGGGCAGAATCTCTCCGAAAACGTCGGCTTTATGAGAGGAAGCTCCCTCTCGATGGGCGGGAGTCAGAGCAGAGGTGGGGCGCGGGTCAGCGGCGGGCGGTGGTGCCGATGGTGAAGGAGCCGTCGGGGTTCCAGCGGGCGAGCAGGTCGACGGTGGCCGAGTCGACGGAGTGCGTCGAGGGGTTGAGCGCGGCGGAGGTCGACATCGACAGCTGCAGCCCGCCCGCAGCCACCGCGGCCTCGCTGGCGCACGAGGTCGCGTAGTCGGAGGCGTTGCCGTACACGACGAGGCAGATGTTGCCGTCGACGTCATGGGCGGCGTAGGCGGATCCGTTCGAGAACTCTCCCCTGCTCAGCGCACGGAACGAGTCGGGCACCATGTGCGAGGGGAACTGCAGCGGTAGCGGCGGCACGTCGATCATGATCTGGGCGTGCGTGAAGATCACGGCGTACGAGTTCGCGGCGTCTGCGGCGCTGGCGCTGGCTGTCGCTGGGGCTGTGGCTGCGCTACCAGCCCCGGTGCTGGCCCCGGTAGACGCGAACGCCGAGCTGCTGGCGCCCGCAGTCGCCCGCGAGATGGCGGCCGACGCGAGCGAACCGGCCGCGAGAAACACGGCAACCACGAGGGCTGCGAGCACACCCCAACGCGCCAGGGCGTCTCCGTGCCGGGCGGACCGACCCGTGCGGCGGCGCTGCGCGGGGGTCGCAGGGTGGTGCCGTGCGGCAGTGTCGAGGCCGGCGGCGGGCCGAGAGGGAGGAACGTGATCGCCACACACGGAGGTCGTAGGCGCTGGGCCACCGTGGTTCGCTGGCACGTGGGGGGCTGACGCCTGCGAGGGTTCCGGATGCTCCGCCTTCAGCGCGTGCGCGAGAGCAAGGTCGAACGCGAGTCGGTCTCCCGCCAGTTCTCGCTCCAGCGACTGCAGGTCGAGTGCCGCCTCGGCGGAGTCAGCTGCGGCTGGGGTAGACGCGAACGGCGTGTGCACGGGGCGCGCGAAGACAGTGCGTTGCAGAGCGGGGAGCCGGCGGGCAGGTGCCAGGGCGCCGGAGGGAGCGGCGGTTTCGGGGTGCGAATTCCACCACAGGGCATCCAGAGCCTGGTGGCGACCCCGGTAGGCGGAGGTGAAGCGGGCGAGGAAGTCGTCGTGGGCGGCGGCATTCGCGAACCAGTCGGTAGTGAGTGCGGGTGTCACAGGGAACCTCCGGTTTCATCTTTGCGGGCAGGGCGCGCAAAAGCTACCGGGCGGGCCGCACCAGCACCAGCACCAGCACCAGCACCAGCCAGCACACACGCGCACACGGACGCGAGCACCAGCGGCTCAGGACAGGCTCTCGGAATGGCACCGTAGACTTTGGGAGTGAAGATCACGATAGTCGGGCATGTGTGCATCGACGAGAACGTCAGCGAAGGGGAAGCCGCAACACGGCTCGCTGGGTCGCCAGCCGTGTTCATGAACCGGCTCTTCTCGCACGACCGCGCACTCGACGTGTCGATTCTGGCCCCGTACGGTGACGACTTCGAGGAGTTCGCGGCCGAGCTTCCGCTGCTGAGCCGCCCGCTGCACGCCCGCACGCTGCTCTACCGCAACGTTCTGACCGGAACGCACCGCCGCCAGGAGGTCGAGCACGCCGAGGCGTCGGCTCCGGGCGACATCGACGCGATCGCCGGCATCGAGCTCGAACGCACTGACCTGCTGATTCTGAGCCCGCTGCTGCCGAACTTCGACGTCGACTACGTGCGCGAGGTGCGGCGCCGGGTGCCCGCTGAAGCTGTCACGGTGCTGCTTCCACAGGGGTACATGCGCACGGTCGCGAGCGACGGGCGCGTCAACAAGCGCGACTTCGTCGAATTCGCTGAGGTGCTGCCGCTGGTCGATATCGCGGTTTTCTCCGACGAAGACACCGACGACGCTCTCGCGCGGGGCGCCGAGTGGTCGAGGCGATTCGTGAACACGAGCATCGTGGTCACCCAGAACAAATACGGCGCCACGCTCTTTCGCCGGGGAGCGGCCACGGTGATCGGTGCTCCGCTGATCGGCGCGGTGGATCCGCTGGCCACCGTTGGGGCGGGTGACGTGTTCAGCGCGGCGCTGTCGGTCTCGTACGTCGCCAAGCGCGACCTCGGACTGGCCGTGGCTGACGCGAACGAGGCCGCGGCTGAGTTTCTGCAGCGCAGCGAGCTGGGCGCCGAGGCGCCGCTCGCGGCCCTCCGTTACTGACCCGCGCGCCGCTCCCACCCCGCCACGCGTACGCGCACGCTCGCGCCGCGGAGGTGGCCTTACGCTCGCCGCGCTCGCCGCGCTCGCCGCGCACGACTGCGCACGACTGCGCACGATGGCGGTGTGGCGAAGGGCGGGGCTGCGAGGGGGCAGCAGCTACCGCGGCCGGTGGTGCCGGCCCATCGGCACGATGAGCGGCGTACCGGTGACCGGGTCGGCGAGCCGCACCGAGTCGACCCCGAACACGTCGCGCACGAGCGCCTCGGTCACCACGTCACCCGGCGCCCCCTCGGCGACGATGCGCCCGTCTGACATGGCGATGAGGTGGTCGGTGTAGCGACACGCGAGGTTGAGGTCGTGCAGAACCATCACCACGGTGGTGCCGCAGGTTCGGTTGAGGTCGAGGAGAACATCCAGAACCTCGATCTGGTGACTCAGGTCGAGAAACGTTGTGGGCTCGTCGAGCAGCAGAATGCCGGTCTGCTGGGCGAGGGCCATGGCGATCCAGACCCGCTGCCGCTGGCCGCCCGAGAGCTCGTCAAGTGTGCGTTCGGCCAGGTCGGTGGTGCCGGTGGCGGCGAGCGCGTCGGCCACCGCCACATCGTCGCCCGCGTTCCAGCGCGCGAACCAGCCCTGGTGGGGGTAGCGCCCGCGCGCCACGAGGTCGCCCACCGTGATGCCGTCGGGCGCGGTGGGCGTCTGCGGAAGCAGCCCCACCATCGTGGCCACGTCTTTCGTCTTCAGGCTCTGGATGCTCTGCCCATCGAGCAGCACAGCCCCGGCGCTCGGCACCAGCAGCCTCGCCAGGCCGCGCAGCAGCGTGGATTTTCCGCACGCATTCGGCCCCACGATGGTGGTCACGGCGCCCGCCGGTATGGCCACGCTCAGCTCTGACACGATGAGCCGCCCGTCGTAACCAAGGCTCACCCCGTCGGCCGCGAGGGTGTGTTCGTCTGTCATGGGTCAGCCTCCCTGGCCGGAACGGTTCGTACGAGTGAGCAACCACAGCAGGTACGGCGCACCGACGATTCCGGTGACCACCCCCACGGGCAGTGAGGTGCCGGGCAGAGCGAACTGGGCCACGAGGTCGCTCGCGAGCACGATCACTCCGCCGAGCAGTGCCGCCGGAACAAGAGCGAGCCGACCCCCGCCGACGAGCCGACGCGCAATGGGCGACGCCACCAGCGCGACGAAACCGATGGGCCCCACGATCGACACGGCGACCGCCGCGAGCGCCACCGCGACCACGATGAGCACGAGACGCGAACGCTCGACCCGCACCCCGAGGGCCAGCGCCGAGTCATCGCCGAGCCGCAGCGCGTCGAGCGTAGGCGAGAGCGCGAGGGTGAGCGGAACCAGCACGACAACCGCCACAGCCAGCACGAGCACCTCCGACCACGTCGAATTGTTCAGGCTGCCGGTGAGCCACACGAGCGCCTGCTGCACATCGGTGATCTTGCCGCGGGTGAGCTGGTACGACGTGATACTGGTGCTCACGGCCGCCACACCGATACCCACAAGTACCAGCCGGTAGCCCGTGATGCCGTTGCGCCACGCGAGCAGGTAGATGACGGCCGCCGCGGCCAGCGCGCCGGCCAGCACGATACCCGACAGTGCGAACCCGCTGAGCCCGAGCAGCAGAATCGCGCTGATGCCGGTGGCACTCGCGCTCGACGTGATACCGATGATGTCGGGGCTCGCCAGCGGGTTACGCACGATCGCCTGAAACAGGGCCCCCGACAGCCCGAGGCACACGCCCACCAGCAGGCCGACGGATGCCCGGGGCAGCCGCACCTCGCCCACCACGAAGTTCGCCGAGCGAGACCCGTGGCCGGTCAGCGCACCGAACACCTCGGGCACGCTGAGGCTGAACGCGCCGAGGCACAGCGTCACCAGCACGAGCGCAATCACCACCGCGCCCAGCACCACGCCCACCCGCCCACCGCGGCCCGAGCCAGAACGTCGGCCACCGGCACCGCCGCCAGCGTGCCGTCGGCCGCGGCCCTTCTCCCCCGCCCTCACAGCGACCCCAGCCGCGTGCGGCGCACCAGCGCGATGAAGAACGGAGCCCCCACGAGCCCGATCACGATGCCCACCTGCAGCTCGCCCGGCAGCGCCACGACCCGCCCGATCACGTCAGCGCCGAGCAGCAGCACCGGCCCGAGCACCAGGGAGAACGGCAGGATGAACCGGTAGTCGGGCCCCGCGAAGTACCGCGCCACATGCGGCACGACGAGCCCCACGAAGACGAGGGGGCCGACGGCTGCGGTGGCCGATCCGCAGAGCAGAACGACCGCCACGGCACCGACCAGACGCGAGACGGCGACCTTCTGCCCGAGGCCCCGCGCGAGGTCGTCGCCGAGCGCCAAACCGTTGAGGGTTCGGCCGAGACCGAGGGCCAGCACCACGCCGACAAGGGCGAGCGGGGCGACCTGGGTGAGAACATCCGTGCCCCGGCCGGCGAGCGAACCGACCTGCCAGAAGCGCAGCGAGTCGAGGGCGGCGGTGTTGGTGAGCTGCACGGCCGTGATGACCGAACCGAGGGCAGCCGACACCGCGGCCCCGGCGAGCGCAAGCTTCACGGGCGTGGCGCCTTCGCGACCGCCCGAGGCGACCACGTAGACGAGAACGGAGGCCAGCGCCGCGCCCGCGAACGCGAACCAGAGGTATCCGCTCGGGCTGGTGACGCCGAAGACCGCGATGGCGACAACCGCGGCCAGCGCCGCCCCGAAGTTCACGCCCAGAATGCCGGGGTCGGCGAGCGGATTGCGGGTCAACCCCTGCATGACAGCGCCGCCGAGCGCGAGGCATCCCCCGGCCAACAGCCCGATCAGCGTGCGCGGAATGCGCTTGTCGACCACCACCAGCGCGTCGGTGTTGTTCGGGTCGTAGTGAGTGAGGGCGTTGAGCACGACGCCGGGGCTGAGGCTGCGCGCCCCCACCGCGAGGCTCAGCGCGCACACGACAACGAGCGCCACGACCGCAAGAGTGAAGAACACTGCTCGCCGCCGGGCGCTCGTGGGGCGGTGACCGCCTGCCATCTGCCGGTTCCGGATGCCCGGGGCCGTAGCCCTGCCGAACCTACTTCGCCGCGGCGGCGGCGAGTACGGGCACGTACTGGGTGAGCATCCACGGAATCGAGAGCACACTCGGCGCACTCGTGGCCATGACGAACGACTCGCCCACGATGGGCGCGAACCGACCGGCCTTCACGGCGGGCATCGCGGCGATGAGCGGGTCGGCCGTGAAAGCGTCGACGGCGGCCTGGTTCTCGAAGTACGCCACGAGCACGTCACTCGTGAGTTGGTTCACGTTCTCGAAGCTGACCGGAAAGTAGAAGCTGCCCGCGCTCGAGCCGTTGTCGACCTTCGCGACGCTGTCGCTGACCGTCATTCCGAGCTGAACGAGCAACTGCACGCGGGGGTCGCCCGCGGTGTACACGTTGAAGACGTCGGGGCTGTTGCTGGCGCCGTAGACGAACGACGTGCCCGCCAGAGCTGGGTTCGCGGCGGCCAGCGCCGAGACCTGGTCGTTGGTCGACTTCAGCAGGGCATCCGCCTCGGCTGTCTTGCCGAGCGCCTTGCCCACAATGGTGAGCTGGTCTTGCCAGGTGGTCGACCAGACCTTGTCGGGGTAGCCCACGACCGGGGCGATCTTGCTGAGGGTGTCGTACTGCTCCTGTGTGAGGCCGGAGTAGGGCGCGAGAATCACGTCGGGAGCCGCCTGGGCGATCTCCTCGATGGGGGGCTCACCGGTGTCGCCGCCGCTCAACATCAGGGGAGTCGTGCCGCCCAGCTTGGTGATCTGCTCGGCATCCCACGGCAGCACGCCGTCGGCGTTGCCGCCGTAGGTCATCTTCGGCATGGCGACCGGAACAACACCGAGGGCGAGCACGGCGTCTTGAGCCGACCAGCCCCAGACCGCCACGCGCGTGGGTGCCGCGGCGATCGTGGCGCTGCCGAGGGCGCTCGCCACCGTGACGGGGAAGGCATCGGATGCCCCGGCCGCCGCAGGTGAGCTCGACCCTGTCGTTGCGCTCGAGCTGCAGCCCGTGAGAACCAGAGCAGCGGCGGCGGTCAGGGCTGCGGCGGCACGTGCCATGCGGCCTCGGCGGCGGCGATGCGATGCGGAAGGAAGGGGTGCGGGGGTGGGCATGAAAGCTCCTCGTCGGGGTACCTGCGGTATTCGTACCGAGTTAGGTAATCCTAACCTTACCAACCGCGTGCGCGTCACATCAGCGCCGCACCGGGCCGCGCCCAGCGGCGGTCATTCTCGCGCGCCGATGCCCGCACCGAAAGGGCTGGTTCGAGGCCGACGCCCGCGCGTAGCGTGAAGCTCATGACCGATGCAGAGATCAACCGTCAGGCGACACCCGTGAAGCAGCGGGTGCTCATTCTCGGGGGCGGCTACGCCGGCCTCTACGTTGCCCTCGGGCTGCAGAAGCACCGCGGTGAGACCCCGGTGGAGATCATCGTGGTCGACCGGAATCCGTACATGACGTACCAACCACTGCTGCCAGAGGTTGCGGGCGGGCACGTCGCCGCGAGCGATGTGGCGATCTCACTGCGGCAGACGCTTCGGGGTTCGCGGGTCATCCGGGGCCAGCTGGCGGGGCTCGACATCGACACGAAGCAGGCGAGCATCGCAGACTTCGACGGCGGTGTGAGCGAGATCGACTACGACCACGTGGTGTTCGCGCTGGGGGCGGTGACACGGGTGTTCGACACGCCTGGGCTGAAAGAGAACGCGGTGGGGTTCAAGACGATCGAGGAGGCGGTGTACACGCACAACCGCGTTCTCGAGCAGGTGGCGCTGGCGGCGTCGTATTCGGTGTCGGGCGACGAGGATGCCCGGGCGAAAGCCCTCACGTTCGTCGTCGTCGGTGGCGGCTACACCGGGGTCGAAGCGCTGTCTGAGCTCAGCGACCTGTCGAAGATCGCGGTGGCGGCCAACCCCTCACTCGACGCCTCCGAGTTGCACTGGGTGCTCATCGAGGCGCTCGACCGTGTGGCGCCCGAAGTGGGCCCCGAACTCTCGAAGTGGAGCCTGCAGCAGCTGCGCGAGCGCGGAATAGACGTGCGCCTGAAGACCACCATCACCTCGGCCGAAAACGGCGACATCGTGCTCGACTCGGGCGAGACCATCCCGGCTAACACCATCATCTGGACAGCCGGGGTACAACCGAACCCCGCCCTCAACACCACGAACGCCCCGCGCGGGCCCAAGGGGCACGTCGTAGCGAACGTGCAACTGCAGGTGGTGCGCGACGACGGCACTCCGGTCGAGGGGGCGTGGGCCGTGGGCGACAACGCGCAGATCCCCGACCTGACGGCGACCACGCAGCCGGCGTACTATCCGCCGAACGCGCAGAATGCGTTGCGGCAGGGGGTGCTGCTCGCGCAGAACATTCTGGCGAGCATCCGGGGCGGTGAACTCACCGAGTATCGCCATGCCTCGCTCGGAACGGTGGCGGGGTACGGCGTGGGGCACGGGGCCGCGCTGATCAAGGGCGTGAAGCTGCGGGGGCTGCCGGCGTGGGCCGCTCACCGGGGGTACCACGGGCTCGTGATTCCGACGCTGAATCGCAAGGTGCGCGTGATCGCCGGGTGGCTCGTCGAGGCCGTCACCTCTCGCGAGACGGTGGCGCTGCCCGGCACAGAGCACCCGCGCCGCATCTTCGAGGAGTCGTTCGACGCCCTCAAGAAGCACTGAGCCCCTCTCCCCTCTTGAGCGCGGCACGGCGCGAAACGTGCGAGAGGGCAGGGGCAGAGGGGGGCAGAGCGGAGGCAGGGGCAGGGCGGTGTCAGGCGTCGCCGAGCGAAAGCGGGGCATCCGGAGCCGACGAGACGTCGGTGCGGTGAAAGTTCAGGTGCGAGCGGCTCGCGGTGGGGCCGCGCTGGCCCTGGTAGCGCGAGCTGTACTGCTCTGAGCCGTACGGATGCTCGGCCGGCGAACTGAGCTGAAAGAAGCAGAGCTGGCCGATCTTCATTCCGGGCCAGAGCTTGATGGGCAGCGTGGCGACGTTCGACAGTTCGAGGGTGACGTGGCCCGAGAATCCGGGGTCGATGAAGCCGGCGGTCGAGTGGGTTAGCAGGCCCAGGCGACCGAGCGAGCTCTTGCCTTCGAGGCGGGCAGCGATGTCGTCGGGCAGGCTGACGCGCTCGAAAGTGGCGCCGAGCACGAACTCGCCGGGGTGCAGGATGAACGGCTCATCGGCTTTCGCTTCGATGAGGCGGGTCAGCTCCGGCTGGTCTTCGGCCGGGTCGATGAAGGGGTACTTGTGGTTGTCGAACAGGCGAAAGAAGCGGTCGAGGCGCACGTCGACGCTCGACGGCTGCACCATTGAGGGCTCGTATGGGCTCAGCCCGACCCGCCCGCTGTCGAGTTCGGCCCTGATGTCGCGGTCGGAGAGAAGCACGGCGCCAGCTTACCGGCGGGCGGGGCGCGGCGGGGCGGAGTCTGGCGCGCGGCGAGGCAGGGCGGGCGCTGGCGCGCTGCGGCTGCGGCTGCGGCTGCGGCTGCGGCTGCGGCGACACTAGACACTCGACGGCGTGAGGCGCCTGACGCTCAGTACGACTGCGGCTGGGTGAAGAGCGAGTTCGGGTCGTACTGTTTCTTCAGCGCGGTGAGGCGGGCGAGGTTGGCTCCGAAGTACGCCGTGTCGGCGTCGGGAACGGTGGCATCTGCGTAGTTGACGTAGGCCCAGTTCTGCCAGTGCGCCGTCATGGCCGTGCGAAACGTGCGAACGTAGGCGTCGAAGGGGGCGGGGGCGGCTCCGACAGCGAACGTTGCGGTGTACTGCACGCTGAACAGCGCCGCGCGGTGCACAAACGCGGTGGCGGCAGGGTCGATGGTTGCCACGACGCCGCCGAGGGCATCCATCGAGATGCCGCCCTCGGTCATGCCCGACACCTTCTGTGCCGCCTCGACCTGGGCGATCACGTCGCTGATGCCCGACGCGTCGAGGGTGACGTAGGCCATATTGGATGTTCCCGACGACGGCTCACGCGTCAGCTTGCCGTTCGGCCCCGTGTTGCACTGCGCGATGTCGACGCCCTGGCAGCCAGCCTCGATCATCATCGCGTCGAGGTAGCTGTGGGTGAACGACTTGTTCGCGTCGGGCGACGCGGTGACGCCGTTCACGAGCGGAGCCAGCTGCGCGGCGAGGGCGGCGTCGGTCTGGTCGCCGGTCCAGGTGCCAGACACCGACACACTCGGGTTGCCCTGGTGCGTCTCGCCGCCCAGCAGCTTGAGAGTCGACCACAGCCGATTGTCGGCGCTCGGGGCCCAGGTCTGCCAGGCGGAGATGACCTCGGCGGCGGCCGACCACGGCCATTCGACGTACCAGGTCGTGACGTGGGGCGCCTTCTGCGTGACGAAGGTGAGGCCCGTGACCACGCCCATCATGCCGCCTCCCCCACCCTGGCTCGCCCAGAACAGGTCGGCGTCGTTCGTCGAACTGGCCTGGTGAACGGTGCCGTCGGCCGTGACGATCTCGACGCCGGTCAGCTGGTCGCAGGCGAGCCCGAACGAGCGCACCAGTACGCCCACGCCACCGCCGAGGGTGAGGCCGGTGACGCCCACCGTGGCGCACGAACCGCCCGCGATGGCCCGGCCTGCGGAGCCGAGGGTGTTGTAGACCTCGGCGAGGCTCGCGCCCGCACCCACCCGCGCGGTGGTTCCGCTGTCGCTGAGGGTGACGTCGGTGAGGGTGGTCGTGCTGATGATGAGCGACGGCGCGACATCGCTGCCCGCGGCCCCGCCGGCAGACCAGCCGACGTAGTTGTGACCGCCCGAGCGGAGTGCCACCGGAACCCGGTACTTTGTGGCGAACGCCAGCGCCGCCGCCACATCGGCCGCCGACGACGCCTCGAGAACGGCGAGCGGCTGGGCGTCGTCGAAACGGGGGTTCTCGGTGAGCTTGGCTGCGGCGTAGTCGGTGTTGGCCGGCAGCAGCAGAGTGCCCTTGACGGCGCTCTTCAGTTCGCCCCAGACCGGCGGGCCGAGCGGTGTCGGCGTGTTGGTGGGAACAGCCGGGCTCGCGGTGGGGTTGGGCGCCGGGCTCGAGCACGCCGCCAGAACACTGGCCGCGGCAACAGACGAGCCCGCTACGAGCAGAAAGTGCCGCCGTGAAAGTGTGTTCATGGCGCCAGTGTAGGGGAGCATCCGGTGCCCGCGGCCAGGCCTGGGCCCTGTACTTCGAGATCGCCCGGCACGCTACTCGGTGTAGAAGGTCGACGGGTTCAGGATGGCCTCGGCCTGCACGACCGGATACAGGTCGGGGTGTTCGACGATGTGCCCACCGGCGTCGCCGTGACGTGGGCCATGACACACGGCGGCCCGTATCCAGCGACGACGAGCCCTGCGCGCACCTCGGTGGGCAGCTCGGCCATCACCCGGTGGCTGCGGCCGGTCACGTACCAGAATGCGGGTGCCGGCGGGGTGGCGCGGGCGGGGTGGCGCGGGCGGGGGCCGGCGTATTCGCAGCGGCAGCCTGCGCAGCCCCAGACGGTATAGTTGTGTCATGAACGTGGATGAGTACGCCACCGCCGCGGCGATCACGCCCCGGCGCGTGCGGGCGCTCATCACCCGCGGCGCACTCCCGGCCACCAAGGTCGGGCGCGGCTGGGTCATCGACGGCCCCGTTCAGCGCCCGTCGGGGCGGCGGCCTTTGTCACCGACGTCTCAGGATGCCCTGACCAACGCACTTCATCGACGCGGTCTTAGGGGGCTGACCGGGCAGCTGCGTGCGCGAACGGCCACTCGCATTCGCGAACTCCGCGCGAGCACCGATCCCTCCACCCTTCTCGTTGATTGGTGGGGCGGAAAAGCACCGGCCCAGGTGAACGGGAGAACAAATCTCGTCATGCACGCATTCAGGCAGAACAACGAGTTCATCACGAAGCGCGTGAACCATCGCCCGTCCGAGTACCTGCGCGACCCGGCAGACCTCGCCGATGTCGTCTCGACCGAACGCAGCATTCGGGGGCTCTCCCGCAAAGAGTTGGCCGACCTCGCGCGAGTCGACAGCAGCTTCGTCTTCGCGCTCGAGCAGGGGCGCGAGATCACGTCGCTCGGCGATCTGCGACGGGTATTGCGCGCGATCGACGTCGAGCCGTCTGCGCTGCCCAGCATCGACATGCCATGACAGCTGCACTCGACGCCTTTCTCGAAGGTCACTTTGTCGGCCAGTTTCGTGAAGACAACACAGGGGCCGTGAACTTCGTCTACGACGACGCCGCACCAGCCACCCCCCTCTCGCTCTCGTTGCCACGAGACAGACCGGCCACACGCTCAGCGGCCGGTCATTTTCTCGAAAACTTCCTGCCCGACCACTCCGCAACCCGCGCCCGCATGGCCGAGGTCTACGGGTCTCCAAGCGCGAACACCTTCGATCTGCTCGCTGAGAGTGGCGGCGACATCGCAGGTGGTCTCGTGCTTGTTCGGGAGGGAACCGGCATCAACACCGGTGAGCCCGAACTGAACCCGGCCACCGAGCGCGACATCGCCACCCGCATCGCGGCTCTGAAACGCGACCCGGATGCCTGGGTTCCCACTGACGCGCCGGCACGGTTCTCGCTGGGAGGCACCCAAGGCAAATTCGCCCTCGCCCTCGTCGACGACGATTGGTACTGGTCGAATGCGACCGTGCCATCGACCCACATCCTGAAGCCAGCCCGCCCTTCGTTTCGGGGTCTGGAACAGGCAGAGACCGCATCCCTCCGCTTGGCGAACGCTGTCGGCCTGCACGCACCGATGGCGTCAGTGCTGGCCGCAAAAGACCAGACCGCGTACCTGGTCGAGCGGTTCGACCGCGACACGACCCGACCTGTTGCGACGCGCATCCATGCCGAAGATCTCGCTCAGGCGAGCGCTACGTCACCCGACAAGAAGTACGACATGACGGCCACGCAGGCCCTCACGCTGCTCGCCACCGTCGACCGCGACAGTCGACTCGCCCACGCATTCGTCGAGCAGCTGGCGTTCAACACAATGCTGGGCAACGCCGACGCGCACGCCAAAAACTACTCGCTGCTGCTGCGCCCATCGGGCATCACGCTGTCACCGCTGTACGACGTCGTGCCGGTCGGTCTGTACCCGGAGTACCACCAAGACCTCGCGATGCACATCAGTGGTGCGAAACGCCCCCAGACAGTCGGCGCCGATCATTGGCGAAAGCTGGCCACCATGGCAGACCTCGAACCCGATGAGGTTCTGGCTCTCGTCACCGGCATCGCGGTCGGCATTGCCGAACATGCCGATGCTGCATACGAGGCGCTCGCGGATGACCAGCGGCGCTTTCTTCGTGAACAGCTGGTGCGCAACACCGAGAAGCTGACCGCAGCTGCACGCTGAACCGCCCCCGCGATGACCAGATGGAGCGAGTGACGGGAATCGAACCCGCGCTATCAGCTTGGGAAGCTGAAGTTCTGCCACTGAACTACACTCGCGTGGCCTGATCTGCACTTCAGGCTCTTCGATGTTAGCAACCAATTCGAGTCGACGCTCGACAGCAGGGGTGCACCAGTATGAGCATTACTCGCTTATGCTCGGTTTACCAACCCCGAACCTGAAGGCGATGTCGAATGGAACACCCCGTCCCTGAATTGCCGGAAGGCTACACAGAGTTGCTACAGACGCTCAAATCACAGATACGGGGCGCCCAGCTCACGGCTCAGCGGGTTGTGAACACCCAGCTCATCGAGCTGTACTGGTCGATTGGAAACATCATCCTGGTTCAGCAGGAGCGTGACGGCTGGGGCGCCGGAGTAGTGGCGCGGCTGGCCGCAGATCTGCGAAAAGAGTTTCCTCACATGACAGGAATCTCACGGAGCAATTTGAACTACATGAGGGCCCTGGCGGCGGCGTGGCCCGACCAGAAATCGATTTTCCAGCAGGCTGCTGGAAAATTGCCGTGGGGCCACATAATGCTCCTTCTTGACAAACTCGACGAGGGAACAGCGCGCGACTGGTACGCCGCCGAAGCAGTGAACCGCGGGTGGTCGCGAAACATGCTGCTGAACCAGATCAAGAACAAGACGCTCGAACGCTCGGGTGCCTCCCCCAACAACTTCGAGAGCAAGCTCGAATACGCCGACTCCGAACTCGCACAGCAGATCGCGAAAGACCCATACGTGTTCGACTTTCTCGATCTCGGCGCCGAAGCCGCCGAACGAGATCTTGAACGGGCGCTGACCGACCGCATCGTCGCGACCCTCCACGAGCTCGGCCAAGGCTTCGCGTTCGTGGGGCGTCAGGTACACTTCGACGTCGGAGGCGACGACTTCTTCCTCGATCTGCTGTTCTTTCACGTGGAGCAGATGCGTTACGTGGTCGTCGAGTTGAAGACGGGCAAGTTCGAGCCGGGTTTCGCCGGGCAACTCGGTTTCTACACCGCCCTCGTCGACGACCGGCTCCGTCGGCCAGCACACGCACCGACCGTCGGCATCCTCATCTGCGGGAGCCGAAACGATCACACCGTTCGCTACTCGCTCGGGAGCGCCGAGTCACCGATGGCGGTGTCGACCTACACGTACGATCTGCTTCCACCCGACGAGAAATCGGCACTCCCTGACGCGGCGACGTTCGCCGCCGCACTCGGCGAGGGCTGAGAGAGTCGAGCGCCGAGTCAGCGCCGCGGCGGCGGCGCCGCGCTCGCCCTGATGACGAGCGGAGGCCTCTCAGACGAGCGGGCCGGGCTCTCTTCGCCCTCGATCTGCAGAGCGAGCAGCGAGAACGCACGCTTGCCGAGGCTGCCGAAGTCCTGCATGGCCGTGGTGATGCCGGGCCGCCAGATTCGGGAAAGTGGATGATCGTCGAAGCCCACGACGCTCACATCGTCTGGCACCCGTCGACCGCTGTCGACGACACCCGCGATGACCCCCATTGCCACCTCGTCGTTGCCGCAGAACACCGCCGTGATGTCGGGGCGGGCGGCAAGGCCCAGGCCGATGCGCACACCGGAGTCGGCCGCCCACGAAGCCGAGATGATGGGGGGCGTCTCGGCGCCGGCTTCGGCGAGTGCCTTGCGCCAGCCGATCGTTCGGCCGTCTTCTTTTCGCGACGGCGGGATAGAGACGTGGTGCACGGTGGCGTGCCCAAGACCGAGCAGGTACCGGGTCATCTCGGCGCCCGCCGCCTCTTCATCGAGCACCGCCTGCGAAAGGCTGTCGTCGAGTTCGCCCGACACGGCGACGAGCGGGATGTCCCGCGGAAGCGACTTCAGAATCTGCACGCCGGCCGGGTCGAACTTCAGAACGATGATTCCGGCGAGCGGCTGGCCGAGCGCGAGACTGACCGCCCGATCGACTTCGGCGGCGTCGGAGAACTCGATCACAGAGATCACGACGAAGAAGCCGGCTTCGCGCGCGGCCACCTCGATGCCCTCGATGGTGGCCGAGTACCCGTAGATGGTCGTGTCGGAGGTCATCACGGCGATGATGGTCTGTTTTCCGCTCACGAGGGCACGGGCTGCGCTGTTGGGTCGGTAGCCCAGTTCGACGATTGCGCGCTGCACTCGTTCGCGCCGCTCGGCACTCACTTTTGCCGCGCCGGTCAGCACCCGTGAGACGGTGGGCACCGACACCCCTGCCACGCGCGCAACATCAGCGATGCTTGCGGGTTTGGCAAAGGTTCTCGACATGGTGGGGCCACTATACAAGTCGCCCTGTGCCGGAGTGAGGTCATCGGCGATCGCCTCGCTCACCGGCGTGCTCCCGTCGAGGCGAGCCTGTCGAGGTGAAGCGAATACACGGTCGGGCCAGGGCCATCCAGTGCGCCCAGCTTCAGGATGCCCTGACCTGCCGACAGCCGGATCGGTACGGTCAGCTCCGCCCGGTTCTCCCAGTCGTACGTGTGCCCGAACCACACCCTGACCGGCGGTTCGTCGTCGAGCCCGATGTCGAGAGACCTGTTGATGACGTCGGCGTTGTACAGGTGGCCGGTCGATTTGTCGGCGTTGCTGAAGACGATGGTGAGGCAGTACTCTCCCTCCAGACCCGCGGGGACGTCGACCTGTACCGTTCCGCCGGGTGAGGAGAGCGGCTCGAACGAAGGTGCGGCGAGGGTGATGGTCTGGGCATCCGGAACCGGGGTGATCGTCAGACCGAGCACGGTGGCGGGGCCGGCGGGATGCCGAACTGTCACCCGAGAAACTCCGAGCGGCAGGAACACGTCGCGGCCGCCAGCAGGCCTGCCCTCGATCTCGAACACGGCATCGACTGCGGCGGTGAGCCGGTAACGCCCGCGGGCGGCGACGGCCACGAAGAAGAGCAGGGCCGCATCAACATCATTGCCGACACCGACACCGATACCGGCACCAGCGGCCGGATCGGGAGTCGTGGCGTCGAGCACGTCGATGAACCGCTTTGCCGTCACGGCCGTGAGCCTGATGCGGTCGAGCGAAACATCGCTGGCCTCGAGGTGAACCCCGGCGAGGGCCGTCGAGAGAGTCACGGTGTGGCTGCCCCGGCTGAGCGTCACGCGGTGATCGACCCTGGCCGTGTAGGTTCTCGACAGGGTGGCGGGCAGCTGGATGAGCAGCGACTCAGCGTCGTCGATCGACAGTGCGAGCTGCGCGGCGATCGAGTCGGTGCCGTAGAAGAGTGCAAGTTCGTGGTCGCCTGCGGCGGCGACATCGATTGTGAATCGGGCCGAGCTCGTGGCTGCGGGCATCGAGCTGATGCCTGCGCGGCCCCAGCCGGTGTAGCCCTGCGGATCGTCGCCGTGGCGAGAGACCACACAGTCGACGAGCTCGGCACCAGTGCTGTCGACGTCGACACTGTCGGCGGGAGAGCTGTCAGCATGGGGGCTGTCAGCATCGCCCACCCCGCGGCCCGACACGGTGTCGCGCTGAGCCAGCACCCGCACCCGGTACGCCGCGAGCGAGTCGGTGTTCGGGATGACCACTCGGAGCCGGTCATCAGAGACGTCTTCGATCGACTCAACGATCAGGTCGCCGCCCAGTGAGTCGCCCTGGTAGCCCGACCAGCCCAGGCGCTCGACCCGCAGCCGAACAGTCGCTGGCAGGCCCGCCGCCGCAAAACCGGTGAGTGTGACGGCGATGTCGCAGTCGGTGCCGCCGAGCAGCACGGTGACCACGCCCGCACTCACACCGGCACCAGCGCCCGCACCCACACCCGTATCGAGCGCCGCCAGCGCCCGCAGCGAATCGCGCACCGCCGGCTGCGGCACCTCGACCCGAAGCGTGTGCCCGGCCAGCTGCGCATACCAGCGCAGCAGCCACCAGCCCGAGTTGGCCTGGTTGGTTCCGACCGCGTGATCGTCGAGGTTGCCGGCCATGCTCCAGTACGCGAGATCGGCATCGACCTTCGTCGACTCGAACAGGTCTATCCACTGAATGAGCTGCCCGGGAACCGACATGTCGCGCCGGTTGCCGTACTCGTCGATGTTGATGGGCAGCGGGCCGAAACCGAGCTCCCGTTCGAGCGCACGGTAGTGCTCGTAGTGCGGCCGATAGACCTCGAGCGACGAGGGCTGCAGTTCGTGCCAGCTCATCACGTCGGGAAGCACATCGTTGGCGACACAGAATTCGAAGAAGTCGCGAACGCGTTCAGGAAAGTAGTGCGACTCGTTCGGCCCGGCAATGCGGGCATGGGCATCCAGCGCCCGAATCTCGTGCACGATGACCTGCCAGGCAGCGAGAAACGCCTCGCGTGCGCCGCCCTGCCAGTCGGTGTACCAGATCCAGTCGCCCTCATTGAAGGGCACCCAGACGAAGCGATCCGAGTCGGGGCGAGCAGCGACGATTCGCACCTGCGCACGAACGACCTCCCGAAAGTGCTCGAGGCCGAGGTCTTCGTACGGCCACTGCTCGAAGGCATCCTGCATGTAGACGACCATCTCCCGACCACCGGCGGCGAAGAACCCGTCGGCCAGGGCGACGGCGTCACCATTGGGGTGCTGTTTGCCTCCCGGCGCCTTCTGCGCCATGGTTCGGGGCCGCACGCCAGCGATCAGCGCGGCGCTCGGAACCCCGACATCAGCGAGGCCGTAGAGCATGCCCGTTGCACCGCCGTGCACCTCACCCGTGTCGCTCGCGAGATCGACGACGACGTTCTCGGTGCGCGGTTCGCGCGAGACGCGCAGAGTTCTGGCGCTCACCCCCTCGACATCGGCGAACAGGGTGAGGATGCCGGTGTGCGCGTTCCACTCGTGCTCCCACGGCTGCAGGCGGCGGGGAAAGACGGTCGACACCACCAGCGGGCCGCCGGCGAAGGCGGGCAGCGGTATCTCGATGCGCGCGTCGGCGCCCAACCGCTTCCACACCGTCAGCAGGCGCGAGTCGGTGTCGCCGAGCGCGAAGGCAACCCAGGGCGAATCCCACTGCTCGAGGCCCAGCGGCCACGTGGCGTGCGACACGGCGATCTCGTGCCGAACACGCTTGTGAGCGGCCACCGCTTCGGCCACCAGGGTCTGCTGCGGAATGCTCATGGTGTCGAGGTGTCCAGAGAGGTAGAACCGCCCCAGAATACCGGTGCACAAGGTGAACGCGATCTCTTCGTCGCTCATCGCGGGCTGCGGGTAGGCCCAGTTCGCCGCCTGTTCGGGCAGCATGCTGAGGGGCGCGGCCGCCGCGATGGGCGGGTAGGCGTGCGGATGCTGCTGGTCACTGGTCGACTGCAGCTGCAGCCGCGACAGCATGGCAAAGTCCATGCGCATCGCGCCCGAAGCGCAGTTCTCTATCGTGAGGGCGGGGTGCCGGTCGAGCACCGCGTCGAGCCACGCGAGGTGCGCCCGATTGTGCTGCAGAAGCCCCTCGCCGGCGCTGCTCGCCGACAGATCGGTGCCGGCCCCGGGGTTGATGTTGTAGTCGAGTTTGAAATAGCCGATGCCGAACTCGGCGACCAGCCGGTCGACGACCTCGTCGACGTGAGCGATCGCTGCCGGGTGGCGAAAATCGAGGTGGTATCGACCGTGCTCGACGACGCGCTGGCCGTGGCGGGAGAAGAACGCCTCCTCGGGAAGACCCGCGAGGGCAGCGCTGTGCACGCCCACAACCTCGGGTTCGAGCCAGATGCCCGGCACCATGTCTTTCGAGCGGATGTGCTCGACGACCTCGGCGAGCCCCCGGGGAAACCGCACTGTCGAGGGCTTCCACTCCCCCACGCTGTACCACCAGTCGCCCGAGTCGTCGTACCAGCCGGCGTCGATGCAGAAGACTTCGGCTCCGGCTTCTGCGGCCGCGTCGATCAGGGGCAGCAGCCGGGCGGTGGTCGGGTCGCCCATCAGCGTGTTCATATAGTCGTTGAAGACGACAGGCAGTGCCCGGGCATCCGGATGCCCACGCCTGGCCGCACGTCGATAGTCGGTCAGTGCCGCGAAGGCCGATTCGAGGTCGGTGCCTGCTGCGAGTGTCACGGGCACGGTGGTGAAGCTGTCGCCGGGCTCGAGTACGGCAAGCCACTGGTGGTCGTCGTCGGTGGGCCCGCTGAGGGCCAGGTAGCTGCCTTCGTGGTTCTCGCCGAGCTCGTAACGCCAACCGCCATTGTGCTCGATCTGCCAGGCCAAGGCGCCTCCACCGGCCGCGTCAAGAGCACCGGCGCCGACGCCAGCGCCAGCGCCGTCAACATTCGTTCTGTTTCGGGAGGCCAGAGCGCCCGTCGGCACGACCTGGCCAGACGACCACGATCCGCTCGACGCGAATGACAGGCAGCCCCGCGCATCGCTGTTCTCGTGCGACGCCAGTTCGAGTTCGACGAGGCCCGCCTGCTCGAGGCTCTCGGTCTGCCAGCGCGACTCGCCGATCCAGTCGCTCTTCGCCCACGAGAAGTCGAGGTCACGGGGCGCCGTCGCGAGATCGGTGCCGAGGCCCACCCGCAGGGCGAGCGACGTCACCGAACGCAGCACCCGCGCCTGGCCGCCGCCATTGGTCACCGTGACGACGACGCGAGCCGCCGCGGCGTGCAGCGGCACCTCGATGCTCGCCACCACAGACAGACCGGCCTCGAGCGGGTCGCCATCGCCCGTCCAACCCACGGCAGCACGCTGTTCGGCGAGTTCGACGCTCAGGATGCTCCACCCCGGTCGTTCGCTCACACTGTGGCCCACGTACCGCAGCCGCGAGCCCACCGCCGTACCCACGAGCCTCGGAGTCGAGGGCACGTGCCCGGCGTCGACGGTCAGTATCTCGACCAGCGGCTGGCCGCCGGCTACGTCGGCCGTCGCGCCGCGGAGGCCCCAGCGGGCGATGCGCAGAGGGGTATCGCCTGAGTGAACAAGAACGATCTCCAGCCGGTCGTTTCCGGTTTCGATTCGTACGTCGGGCATGAAGATCTCCAAAAGAAAGGGAAGGCGCGGATCAGGTGGGGGCGGTGTTACTTCACTGCGCCCGCCGTGATTCCCGAGACGATTCGTCGCTGGCCGATGATGAACACGACCAGCATCGGCAGACTCATCAGCACCACGTACGCGAAGATCAGGTTCCAGTTCTTGACGTACGTCGACGCGGAGGCCACAGAGAAGAGGTTCAGGGGCAGCGTCGAGGTGCCACTGCCGCCGAGCACGAAGAACGCGTAGAAGACTTCGTTCCACACCGAGAGCGTCACCAGAATGGTGGCCGTGGCGATCACCGGGCCGAGCAGCGGCAAGATGATGCGCACGTACACCTGCAACGGTTTGGCACCGTCGATGCGGGCCGCTTCTTCGAGTTCGACAGGGATGCTCCGAACGAACCCGGTCACGAAGAAGATCACCGTGGCCATGAACATGCCCATGTAGACACCGATCATGCCCACCGCGGTGCCGTTCAGGCCGATGTTCTTCAGCGTCAGCACGATCGTGATCACAGCGGGCGGCAGAACGATGCCGCTGATGCCGATCGAGTAGAGCACCGCGTTGAGCCGTGACGTGCGGCGCGCCAGCACCCACGAGGCGGCCGAGCCGAGAACCAGCACGCCGATGACGGCCGGGATAGTGACGAGCAGGCTGCCGAGAAGGCCCCCCACCACGTCACCGTCGGTGATGGCCTGTGTGTAGTTCTGCACGAGCTGAAACGTGTGCGGCAGGGTCAGGTCGGGCGATTGGGCTTCGCCGTCTGACTTCGCCGAGGTGATGAGCACCAGCCAGAGAGGGATGCCGATGACGATCAGCGTGATGATGACGACAGCGAGGGCGTGAACGCCCTTGAGCGTGGAACGGTGTGCGCGCGTCACAGTACGTCCTCCCTCTTTCTGAGATACCGGATGACCGGGAATGCGATGATCACGACGATCAGGAACAAGATGAGGCTCATCGTCGTGGCCTGGGCGTAGAGCCCCTGCCCGAAGGTTCGGTAGATGAAGATGTTGACGACCTCGGTGGTCTGGGCCGGCCCGCCGGCCGTGGCCGCCTGCACCACGTCGAACCCGTTCAGCGACCCCAGTAGGGCTGTCGCCACGTTGAACGTGAGGGCCGGGGCGAGCAACGGGAAGCGAACCGAGGTGAGCGTGCGCCACCACGAGGCGCCGTCGATTCGGGCGGCTTCGAGAACGTCTTCTGGCATCGTCTTGAGGCCAGCCAGGTAGATGAGCATGGTCAGCCCCATCCACTTCCACGACTGGATCAGCGCCACCACCACGATCGTCCAGGTGGTGTCACCGAGCCAGGGAATGGTCACGGCGCCGCCGGCGAACAGCCCGAGAATGCCGTTCAGGGCGCCCTCCGGCTTCAGCAGGGCCTGAAAGATGTACCCTACCGCCAACGGTGACAGCAGCACGGGCACGAAGAACAGCACGCGCGCCACTCGGTTCAGTCGAGTGTCGCGCTCGAGAAACAGAGCGAGCGCGAACCCGAACAGGTTCTGAAAGAGCGCCACGAGCACCGCGTAGACGAGCGTCACCCGAACGGCCTTCAGCAGCGACCCGTCAGACAGCAGAGACACGAAGTTGTCGATGCCGGCGAATGAGATACCGGAGTGGAACGCCGACCAGTTGGTGAAGGCGTAGACGAAGTTCAGAATCGTCGGAACGAAGAAGAAGATCGCCAGCACCGCGAACGCTGGAAACAAGAACCACGAAGGATACGAGCGTGCCTCGGCGACCTGGCGCCTGCCTCGCTTGGGCCGCTGGGGTGCCTGGCGGAGGCCCGGTGGCCGGGCTCCCCGCTCGGCGTCGGGGCGCGTGAGTGTGCTCATGGTTTTCGTTTCTCTCAGTGTTCGCGGTGCGGCATCCGGAGCGCGGCTAGAAGCCGGCAGCCCCTTGCGCCTTGGCGAGCTGTGCGAACTGGTTCTGCGTGGTCTCTGCCACCTGCACTGGCGTGACGGTGCCCTGGATCATGTTCGCCAGGTTGATGTAGAGGTCGGGGTTGGCGATCGCCTGCGACTGCATCGAGCCCACCGAATCGGCGAGCGAAGCCGAGATGGTCTTGGCGAGCTGCGGCACACCACTCGGGGTCGGAACCGACGGCTCGATCGACACCGAGTTCGACGCCGCGATGAAGTCGGCGTAGTCGGTCGTCATCCAGAAAGTCAGAAACTGCCGTGCGGCGGCCTCACGCTTGGGGTCGCCCGATTTGAAGGCCACGATGCCGTTCTTGTTGTCGGGAATCGAGGTCGCGGTGACGCCATCGGCTGAGATGGGAAACCAGCCCAGCTTCGCGTCGAGTTCGGCAGAGGTCGCCTTCAGCTGCAGCTGCTCGAGCAGGGCGTTCACCTGCAGAACCATGCCCGTCGATCCGGCGAGCAGGGCGGTGCTCTGGTCGTCGAACGTCGCAGTCTTGATGTCGGGGTTGAACAGACCCTGGTTGATCAGGGTGTTGTAGTTGTCGATCGCGGTCTGAACATCCGGGCTCGTGAACTGCTTCTTGTTGGTGTTGATGTCATCCCAGAGCCCGGCCTTGGCCTTCTCTGCGAGCTGCACCTGAACCCACCACTGAGTCGGCCACTGCGAACCGCCGGCCTCGAAGAACGGCGTCGTGCCGGTGGCCTTGATCTTCGACGCGTCGGCGACGAACTCGCTCCAGTTCTTCGGCGCTGCCGTGATGCCGGCCTTCGCGAACACGTCTTTGTTGTAGTAGACGCCCATCACAGAAGGTGACGTGACGAGGGCGGCGTAGCGGGTGTTGTCGAGGATGCCCGTCACATCTTTCAGCGCGGGGTCGAGCTTGTCGAGCCAGGGTGCGCCGTCGAGGCTGAGCAGGTTCGTCGAGGCCTGCAGCGCGGTGAGCTCGCTCGCGGTCGGCTGCCACGCGGCGAGGTCGGGCTTGTCACCCACGGCGACCTTTGTCAGAAGGCTCTGCTCGTACGGGTCAGGGTAGGTCACGCGCTTGATGGTCACACCGGTCTTGGCTTCGAAGGCCGTGATGACCTGATCGATCGGGCCCTTCACCGTGCCGCCGCCGAAGTTGAGGGTCACACCGGCCAGCGAAGCAGTGGGGTCATTCCAGACGGCATCGCTGGTAGCGCTGCCGTTCGCGAGGTTTCCCGATGCGCAGCCGGTGAAGACGAGGGTTGCGCCGAGGGCGAGCCCGGCGGCTTTGACGAGCAAAGATTTTTTCATCGAAATTCATTTCTCTTGAAAGCGTTGTGCACGAAAGTGGCGCGGCGAAGTGCGCCGTCAGAGCTGTACGAGACGGTGGAGAAGGGTGATGCGTGGGCGCGGCGCGTGTGGCCGCGCCCAGTTCACGGTGTTGCGGGAAGAGTGTGCATAACTACCTCACTTCGTTGTGATGTGACCGCTGTGTGGTCAGGCTGAGCTGCTGGGTCAGTGCCGTGGCCTGACTTTTGAAAACGTTATCATGCGAACTGTGAAATCGCTATCATTTTTTCCCGCTGGCGCACCGGGGCGTTCAGATTCAACCGATCGGATGCCCAGCGCCGTGCCTTTCGGCTACACACCGCCGCCACCGGCTAGCGTTAGGGCAACACACCGGGAGCTCCCCGGCGAGAAAGAAGGCTGGCATGTTCGAGGCAGAGAACCTGCGTGACTGGATCGGCCTCTCGGTCGTCGACCAGAACGAAGACAAAGTCGGCTCGCTCGAGAGCATCTATTTCGACACCGCGACAGACCAGCCCTCGTTCGCGTCAGTGCACATCGGCATTCTCAACGGCCAGAAGCTCGTCTTCGTGCCGCTCGCCGGAGCAGTCGTCGCGCCCAAGTTCGTCAAAGTCATGTATGCCAAGAAACTCATCAAAGACGCCCCCTTCATTGCGACCGACGGCGAACTCGATGCGGCCAGCGAACCAGCCGTCTTCGCGCACTACGAGCTGCCCTACGAGACCGGTTCGGGCGGCGAGCGGCGCCTCGGGCGGCGCTGAGCGCCCTCGCCGCGCTACGCCCCCGCACCCACGCCCCGCCCCAGAAGGGCCCATTCGCGAAAGGAACCAGCCAATAGCCGGTCGCGGTGCCTCCGCCAACTTCGTCGAAGCCCTCGCGCGCGGGCTCGACGTCATCGGCGCGTTCGGCGATAGCCACACCAGCATGTCGCTCGCCGAGATCGCCGCAGCCACCAACCTCGCGCGCCCCACTACGCACCGCCTCCTGGCGACCCTGATCGAACTCGGCTTCGTACGGCAGAGCGGTTCGCTCTTCGAGCTGACCCCGCGCATACTCGACCTCGGCTACGCCTTCGTCAGCTCGCAAGGGCTCTGGCAGGTGGCCCGCCCGCACCTCGAAGCACTCGTCGGGCGCACCGGCGAGTCGTCGTCGATGGCCCAGCTGAGCGGAAGCGACATCGTCTACACCGCCCGCGTTGCCGTTCCGAAGATCATCGCCCTGCGGGTGGAGATCGGCACCCGGTTCCCGGCTCAGGTCACCTCGCAGGGCAAAGTTCTGCTCGCTGCCCTGGCTCCGGATGCCCTGCGGCGCACCCTCGCCGAACCCAGTTCATCACGCGTCGTCATCGCTGCCCGCGACCCCGCCGACCTGGCGTGCGAGCTCGATGAGGTTCGCGCCCGCGGCTGGGCTCTCGCCGACGAAGAACTGGCGCCCGGCGTCAGGTCGATCGCCGCCCCCGTCTCTGACAGCACCGGAACCGTACTCGCCGCCGTCAACGTCACCGTGCACGCCGCCGAGACCCCCACCGCCCTGCTCCTCGAGCGCCACCTCCCCGAGCTGCTCGCAACAGCTGCCGCCATCTCCGCAGACTGGGGCCGGCTGGATGCCCGCCCCTACGTCGAGGTGCCCGAGCACTGAGCCTTCATAGCCGAGTATCACTCGTGTTTCTGGCAAGATGGTGAAAACAAAACCCCGGCCGTGTGATCGGCCCTCCAGAGAGGGCTACAGGGACGCATCCGGGGTGTTCTTACTCATCATAAAGGGAGCCCGAAACGTGGTCAACCTCGCGACTTGGTCGTTCTACGCGCGGCACTTCGCAGAAGCGCGCCTCAGGCACTACCTCACCGAATGCGACGGTGACCATGACGCAGCAATGCAACTGTACGAATGGAACACCGCCATTTCTGCCGCGTTCTGGGAGTCACTGAGCTTTCTCGAGGTAGCTCTTCGCAACGCGGTTGACCGGCAGATGACCATCATTCATGCCAAGAAGAAGCGGCCCGGGCATTGGATCTTCGACGATGCGGCAGAACTCGGGCGAGACACGACGGGGGCAAATCGCCACAAACAGCCGTACAGCGACATCGCGACCGCGATGTTCCGGGTGCGCTCGAAGGTTGCATCCCTGGGTGTGGTGTAGTTTCTCGGGCTTGAGTGTCGCTTCGTCGACGTGATGAGCCATCGTGTGATGGTCAGTGAGAACCGATCAAAGCTACTCACAGAAAGACACAAACACACGATGGCTCTGGACAAGTCTGCCCTGCTCGAACTCCTCGCTCACCTCAAACTCACCGACGTGCCCGACCGGATCCGGACGGAGACCGAGACGCTGTATTAGCAGCTCATCGGCGCGGAAGCGACCGCGTTCATCGGGGCCGCCCCGCTCGAACGTACTGACACCCGTACCGCGCAACGAAACGGCACCCGACCGCGGACGTTAACGACGACCGCGGGGGATTCGAGTTTGTCTATCCCGAAGCTGCGCTAGGGGTCGTTCTTCCCCGCACTGCTTGAGCGCCGCCGCCGGGTGGATCAGGCGTTGTACGCGGTCGTGATGGAGGCGTACCTGCACGGCGTATCGACCCGGAAGGTCGACGACCTCGTCAAAGCGCTCGGCGCTGACACCGGCATTTCGAAGTCCGAGGTGTCGCGGATTTGGGCGGGTCTTGATCAGGAGATCGGGCAGTTCCGAAACCGTGGCCTCAACGCGTTGTCATACCCGTACGTGTTCCTCGATGCCACATATTGCAAAGCCCGCGTCAACCATCTGGTCGTGTCGCAGGCTGTCGTTGTCGCGTTCGGTGTCGCAGCTGACGGACGCCGGGAGGTCCTTGGCTTCGACGTCGGCGACAGCGAAAACGAGGCCTTCTGGACCGAGTTCCTGCGCACGTTGAAGGCCCGCGGGCTCGGTGGGGTGCGGCTGGTGATCTCTGACGCGCACTCCGGGTTGAAGAAAGCCATCGGGGTCGTGTTCCAGGGCGCGTCGTGGCAACGCTGCCGAGTGCATTTCATGCGCAACGTGCTCGCTGTCGTGCCACGGGCGTCGAAGAAGATGGTCGCCTCGATCATCCGGACCGCGTTCGCGCAACCCGACAAAGCACACGTCAACGCCCAGTTCGACGAGGTCGCCACGATGCTGGCGAAATCGCACCCGAAAGTCGCCAGCATGCTCCACGACGCCCGATCCGACCTGCTCGCTTTCGCCGACTTCCCGCCACGACACTGGCGACAGATCTGGTCAATCAACCCCATGGAACGCATGAACAAAGAGATCAAACGCCGCACCGACGTCGTCGGCGTGTTCCCGAACCCCGCCGCGTTGCTCCGCCTCGCCGGCGCCGTGCTCGTCGATCAACACGACAAATGGGAAGCCGGCGACCGCCGCTACCTATCCGAAGCCTCCATGGCCCAGCTCAACACCATCGACGACCCCATCGAACAGGAGGTTGCACTCCCCGAACTCATCGCCGCATAATCAAACAACTGAACCCCGCATGGTATCGAGAAACTCCACCACACAGCGGGACGTGACCTGGGCACCTGGCAGCCTGGCTAAGATTTCATCATCTGTCGCCATGGCGCGCTGAGGGGGCGAGACAGCGTCTATGACCAGGAATTTTCCGCGGGGGTCGTAAGCTCGTGCCCCGATTTGGGTGAGCCCGGTCAACGACGAGGTGGGATCGTCGAGGTACCCGATTTGGGAGGACCTGCAATGCTTGTGTAATCGATGCGCACGCCGAGCAGAACGTCGGGACGGGTCGCGGAGAAATGGTGTCCGAGCAAGACGGCCTATATTGCCAGCGGCTCGCGAAATAGGTCGGTTAGAAGAGGATCGAATTTCAAAAGCTGGTCTTCAAACTTGCGCCAACCATGTTTTTGAACAAAGTCTGCCTCATTCCTGGCGATCGGAACTAGCCACGCTATTACCGTCTGAAACGATCCGCCCGAGTAGGTCGCGAAAGCGTCAGGAAAATACACAGGAGATGCGGTGTAAAACGCCTCCATCGGTGAGTTTTTTACTAGCGGGCCAAGCGGGCCCACTACCTCGCCTCGAAGCAACGCGTGCTTGCTTCGAGCGACTGTGCTGACGACGTACTCAAGCACCGACAGTAACGAAACGTCCGCACTCCCAACATTTAGAGTGAGGATCAACTCTTCGTGAATTTCTTTACCAGACACGGATGAGTGCAAAGGCGTGTGGGATAGCCCCAGAGTGGCGAAGCTAGTCTGGCCATTCGACAACTCATATTTGGTAATTTGAACCGGTGCCTCGAGCGTAGGAATGTCAGTTTTCCAACCCCCGACCATCGTTCCGAGGTACTGCTCAAAATGATTCACGAGAGTGATCACTGGCCGCCAAATCTCGAATCATTGTTTCCCGCTGACCGGTTGCATTGCGGACATTCGAGCATAACGCCTTCGTTATAGTCGTCGATCACAGCGCTTCGAACAATGTCAGGCTCGAAGGTTCGGTTAGTCCAAGAGGGATTATGGGACATATCCCAGTCACGCGCGATCCCCGATTTTGGCGCTACATTAACCGTCGTGCCGCAGGATGGGCAAAACTTGCCACCCTGGGGGGCGTCAACCGCTTGGTCCCATGCGCCCTGAACCGTTTGGTCACGCCAACTCGATCGGGAGGCAAGCTGACCTCTCGCGTTCGTGCCGCTGATACTTTCGGGGTGGTCGAGAATCCACTCTTCCGCATGAGTTGCGGCGCCGTCAGAGAAAACTTCGAGCGAACCGGGTTTCGTTGGCCTGCCGAGGTGAAGATTGAACCCGGCTCAGGTCACCTCGCAGGGCAAAGTTCTGCTCGCTGCCCTGGCTCCGGATGCCCTGCGGCGCACCCTCGCCGAACCCAGTTCATCACGCGTCGTCATCGCTGCCCGCGACCCCGCCGACCTGGCGCGCGAGCTCGATGAGGTTCGCGCCCGCGGCTGGGCTCTCGCCGACGAAGAACTGGCGCCCGGCGTCAGGTCGATCGCCGCCCCCGTCTCTGACAGCACCGGAACCGTACCCGCCGCCGTCAACGTCACCGTGCACGCCGCCGAGACCCCCACCGCCCTGCTCCTCGAGCGCCACCTGCCCGAGCTGCTCGCAACAGCTGCCGCCATCTCCGCAGACTGGAGCCGGCTGGATGCCCACCCCTACGTCGAGGTGCTTGAGCGATAGCCGTTCAAACCTGGCTCGTCTGAAGCACGGTTGGTTCGATCGCGACCCGCACCGGAGCGGCAGAAAGCCTCGGGCGATTCACCGTCCGCCGCGCACATAACTACTCGAGCAACTCATTCGTCGTGTCAGGGAATCGGAAGTCCCTGTCTACGTCAACGTCACCGGTCGAGCCGAGATTGAATATCTCGACCCCTCGCTTCGATACATACGATGGCCGGCCGCGCAGAACGAGCAATCCGGTGTCGGTCGCATCGATCCAGTTCTCGACGAACGGATGATCGTCGGTCGCTGTCTCTTGAGCGTCGAGACTGTCCGTCGACTCATATCGCCACCAGCTACCGGCATCCCCGGCGACTTCCAACGCTTCCGGCTGGCTTAAGGTTTCGAAACCTCCGACGCGGTCTCGCCGGCGGATAACTATCAGAGAATTGCCGATGAGCTTGGCTGTTGCTAATTGGACAGATGGCACATATTTAAATTTGCGGTTCCAGTAGGGCCCATCCTCTGTCGGTCCTGTGACAGCATTCAGAACATCTACGAACGTGACGTCATCTGCAGACTCTCGCAGAATGATCTGCTCGATTAGGCCGAGACTGCCCCAGTGCGGTGTGGAAGTTTTATCCATCCGATCCCCCCTTCTGCTGCTCCGCTATCTCTCGTGCAGTTTTTCCCCTGTCACCTCTCCGTGCAGCCGACCCAAGCGAACCGGCAGGTCTACTTCCAGGGCTACCAGGTCTCCCTACCGACAACGTACGCCGACCGCACGTTCTATCGGACGATCACCGACGACGCGTTCTTGCTCACCGACCCCGTCACCGCTGAGATCGTGTTCTCATTCCCGCTGCCGATGGTCGCGCTGAATGTCCGAGGTCGATACGTCGCCTCGTACTCCATCCAGGGCGTCGACGTGACCCACCCGACGAAGCCCTGGACACTCAAGAAAGCGGAATATCAGACCCAATTCGCCCAACGCCAGATTGACCTCCCCGCAGTTCGCGGTCAGGCAGCACGGTAGCTGTGCACGAAGCCATGAGACCCAGCGTCCACGAAGCAATGAGATTCACTGTCCACGAAGTCACGAGATAACACACCAACTACATAGACCCCCAGTACCAAGAACGGCTACCCGCCACCCTACGACTGTTGGTGTCGGAATGAATGCGCGCCGAACAGTGTGACTGGAGGTTGATTTCCGGGATCTTTCCTCTAACCGTCACTTCTTTCGCCGCGTCGCCGATCATCAAGAACTACTAGGAGTAGGCCCACTGGTTTACTGTCGATCTCCATGACGGGGGGCCGATGCTTCCACGAAATAAAGTCGTTTGAATTCATCCATGCTGGGGGGTCCAGGTGAACGTCTAGCTCTGGCTACTTCGCGAGGATTTCTTCCTTTGAGCGAGCACGGATACCACCCCAAAGACCGCCCATGCCGTAATCGTAACCAACAAGGATCAGGTGCTTAGCGTCGGAATTCATTCGCCGAAACTCACGAATCCGAGTCCCCGAACGGTCGATCGGGCCTTGGGTAGCTCAGCGGACCATGACCAGTGGGGTATCGATAGCCTGAAATGATTCGCAAGTAACTCGTATGACGTCTCCTGACTGCATCTCGACCTGAAGCTGCTTCTCATTTGGTGAGTCCGTTACAGCAATTGAATTTATCGATACGCTGCGACCCCAAGGATATTCAACGGGAACAGCTAATGCTTTGACATTTTTTGCAAGTATCGATAGATGCAAATTCCCTGACTTTGCGGTTATCACTACTGTCCTCGTCGCCCAGGTTAGGACGATATCAATAAGGGTCGAATCGTGAAAATCGTCGAGCATCTATTTTCCAATCGGTAGGTGTGCGTCTGGGGAATCCGCGTTCACGGGGTTGCCGTCGATGTCCAGACGCTGGCCGTTGGGGTCATTCACGTGCGCGTGGCCGCCATCAGAAGAATTGGGATGCGACAACACTCGTTGTTCTCCCGTAATTGGATCAATATACGCTCCCTTACCATTCATCGGATCAGGGCCTCGGGCGAGCAGACCGGACTCCCTCGCGATCGCGTCGATTTCCGCGGGCGAGCGATCAGCGATCCGTGCGGGTTCGATTAGAGGGCTTGTTCCGCTCGCGTCGGCCGCGACGCTGACATCCGCCTCCAAGCCTGTCAGTCCGCCCACAGTGCCGGGTCCATCCGGGGTGGATTCGGCGGCGACAATTCCCAATTGGATGAAGATCGTCGCAACAAACGCATCTACCGCATTTTGCTGGTAGATCGAACACACCATCAACCCTTCCGCTTCACATTGTGAGTCGGTTTGGTTATCCCCTGCTGGATTATTAGCGAGCGACGGACTTGATGCGAAGACGGGTGCATTGCGGAATTGGACCACTGCACGAAAAGAGGACCCGTTCTTTGACTTGCTACCCGCGCTACCACCCGCAGCCGAGGGAGCTGGGTCGGCACGCCCAGCCGCGCTACCACCACTTGCGTCAGAGTTCGCCCAATTCACGTTAGTTCCGTGGGCGCCCACATGGTCTGCGGAATTGTCTCCTCCGTTCTGATCGGTGTTGCCCTGCCAGTCGTTATCGTTCTCTCCAACGGGTCTGAGGCCGGTGGGGTCGGCGAGGGTGACGGGACTGTTATGGGAGTAGTCGTACCCGTTGTTTTGTTGCGGCTGGAATGGCGAGAGCACCGAGTCGACGGTGAGGAATTTGCCGATCGTGGGGTCGTACGCGCGGGCCCCGACCTGGGTGAGCCCCGTCAACGATGAGGTGGGGTCATCGAGATAACGGTTCTGCGACGACCACGTAACGGCGGCGCCGCGGTTGTTACCGTACGGGTCCTGATACCGGTGGGTGCTCGTGCCGGTAGTGGCATCGGTTTCGAGGTCAGGGGTACCGTCTATATCGTTACCGAGCCAGAACAGGGCGCTGGTCGATGATCCTGCAGCACTGGTGCGTTCCGCGACAGGGGTACCGTTCAGCGAGTACGTACGCACCACCGACTGGGCTGCCGCGCCGGCCGCGACCCGGATCTGAGTGTCACCGAGATACAGGGTCGCACCGCTCGCGGGATCCTTTTGAAGCAGCAACGTACCCGACGCGTCGTACACATCAGTCAGTACCGATGACCCGACAGTGTCAGTCGCAACCTTCCCCGTGGGCGTGTACGTCAGCGCCTGGCCAGGCCGGGCGGTTGTGTCACCCCCAGCATCGTAACCGTAGACACTGTTCGTAGTCGTACCCGTAGTAGTGGCTGAAACCTTTGACACGGCATGTGGATGCGCCGCACCTGCGACAGGGTACGTGAACGCCTTGGCGGTGTCTGCGCCGGTACCGGAAGTTGCGTGATCGACGGCCGCGGTACGGTTCCCCGTAGCCGGATCAACCACGTAACTCTTCCAAAACGGCGCCGCACCCCCGACAGTAGTGCTCGTCGGGGCCGCAGCGCACGAAGCGCTCGTTGGCGTCCAGACAGCGGTGAGGTTCTGCAGATAATCGTACGTATAGCACTGAGTGTCGGATGCAGTGCCCGTGGTTTTGTCGGAGGTGACGTTCCCGGCGTTGTCATGGCTGTACACGCGCTGGGACTGCATCGCGTCGATGCCACCGGTGACGGTGTCGTCTGCGATGTTCGCGATCGCGCCGGTTGCGGGGTCATACCCGTATCCGGTGTATGCCGTGGTGGTGCCGTGTTTTTCGTATTGGGAGACTTGGCCAAGGGCGGTGTATGAGGTGAGACCGTAGGAGGTCAGGCCCCATGTGCCGAGGAGGTTGCCGAGACTGTCGTAGCTGTATTGAAGCGCTTCGTCGGTGATGCCACCGGCCGCGGGGTAGTCCTTTTCAGCGAGGGCGCCGTCTGGGTAGTAGTACATGTTGGTGCTGTACGTGGTGCCAGAGAATGCGGGCGCTCCGGTGGGGATGCTGATGGTTTCACCAGCGGGATCGCTGAGGCCGTCGTAGCCAGTGATGGTATCGGTGTACGCGAGGCCGGGGTGTCCGGCGGTAGAGCCGGTGTAGCTGGCCGAGCTTGCGAGTTGGCCTTTTCCTCCGGCGGCGGTGTCGTAGGTCCAGGAGGCTAGCTCGAGTCCTGTTGCGTCAGCAGCGTTTTGGTATTGCGCTATTTTGCGGTTGAGAGCGTCGTATGAGTACGCGAGAGTGATTCCCCGGCTGTCGGTCGTTGTCAGCGGGTAACCGGCGAGGGTGTAGGTGCTGTTCGTGGTGCCGGTGTCGGGGTCGACGGCTTGAGTTTGATGACCGAGAACATCGAATGTCCAGCCCCAGGCATTGGCGGCGGGGTCGGTCATCGAGGTCATGTTTCCACGGACGTCGTATCCGTAGCTGGTCGTCTCGGTAGTGCCGCTGATGGTGGGGGCGAGGTACTGCACGAGTTTTGTTTTCTCGCCGAGGGTGTTGGTGTATGTGCTAGTCGGGGTGCCTCCGGCGGGAGGTATGGTGTCGGTTCTGTCTGCTCCGGGGTAACTGACGCTGGTTCGGTACCGCTCAGTGAGGTTCTGGTTCAGCACAGTGGATGTTGCGCGGCCGGCACCGTCGTAGTTGGTGAGCACTTCAGAGGCGATGTTCTGCTCGCTGTAGCCCACGAACAACGAAGCGGACATGGTTGTCGTCGTTTCGTAGTACGGGTTGTTCGTCATGTAGACGCGGCCGGCGGGGTCATAGGCCGTGTCGGTGATGAGGGTTCCGCCGTAGGTCGCGGCTTGGGTTTGGATTTGTCGGCCGAGCCCGTCGTAGAGGGTGAATTGTTCTACGTTTTGTCCGGCTTTGATGGTTGTTGTCGAGACGGCGTTCGGTGAGCTTTGGGAGAGGGTGTACCCGTAACCAATGGACGGCGAGCCGGGGTTATCGGATTGCGACCAATTCGGCAGCCATACTTTGGTGCGATGCCCGAGGGGGTCGTAGACGGCAGTGGTGAGGTTTCCGTTCTGGTCGGTCGCGCTGGTTTCTGCGCCTCGAGACGGGTCGAGCGTTTCGGTGTTCGTCCAGCCGAGCGGGTTTGTTGTCACGACTGTGGTCAGCGCACCCGACCCGGCCGTTGCGGTTGCCGGGGTGTACGCCGTGGTGGTGGTGTGGCTCATGATGTCGGTCGTTGATGTGGCCCTGCCGAGTGTGTCGTAGGCCGCTTTCCCAGATTGGGTCCAAACGGCGGTAGCTGCCGTCGATCCGGCATACGAAGACACGACCTGCGTCGTCGTTGCGTCACCCTTCGCTGGAGCTACCGCCCAGGCGAGAGAGTCGTAGACGGTTCGGGTGTCGGAGATTGCGGCGGCCGGGTAGACGGCGGCGGCAACGTTGGCACAAGCAGTACCGATCTTGGCGGTTTCGTCGGGCAGACCGACCAGCCAGGCGGCGGTGTTCGCGGGTGTGTAGCTGGTCGTCGTGCAGGTGCTTCCTGCATCAGAGGTGGCAGTGTTGACCGCTACCGGCAGGCCGTAAGTGCTGTCGTAGCTTGTTGTTGTGTCGGTGGTGCGGTTGCCTCCGGTCGAGACGGGTTGGCTGAGCACGGATTCCTGCTGGCCCGTCATCCGAGCAGTGTTTGTGTTGTCGTTTGCAGTTACACCGCCGGCCCAGGGTGTATTGACGGTGTCGGAGATGGCGGCGCCGCCGACGCCGTTCAGGACTTTCACCTCGCGGGCACTGCCGGCGAACCATCTCGAATCTGCGAGGGTGCTGCTGCCGGTGACTTTCGCCGTCTTGGTTCCGCCGGATGCGGCAGCTCGGTCGCCGTCCATGCCTTGATAGAAGGTGTAGTCGGTTGCCGTGTTGCCGTTCCTAATTTCGACAGCGTTGTAGCCGGCGTACTGCGACCACGTTTTCTGAGCGTCGGGAGTGAGCGGTGACGTGTCGTATCGCCATGCCGGGGTTCCGGTGTAGACGTAGTCGGTTTCCTGTGGGCGATCATTGCCGCCACCGGTCTTCGGGTTGGAGATGACCGAGGTGACAACGTATTTGTGAAAAAGGTCCTCGGTTGTCGCGGCGGCGGGCACGACTTGAGGTGTCCACCATTGGGGGAAGCACCGACTGGTATTTGTCTGCGGCGATGCCTCGATGGCGGCCGCGCCAGAGGGGGTGCATTGCTGGGCCGAGTAGTTCACAGAAATGACGGCCCCAGCCGATGTCTGAATCGAGGCGATACGCCATTTGTCCAGAGGCGCGAGGCCATTGATCACCCACACCCGGTTCTGCATGGTTGTGCCGGCGAACGTGGTGGTGGGTTCTGCGAGTGAGGTTGCTCCGTCGTAACCGGTGTGGGCGACCTGGGTCAGCCAGAGAGCTGCATTGGTGAGATCGCCGGGGTCAGGGAAAGAGTGTCCGAGTGTCCACACGTCGACGTTCGTATAAGCACCTGATTTCAGGGCGCTGGTGGTGACGGTATTGAGCATTCCGGTGGTCCAGAATGTCGGCGAGAGAAGGTTCGGGCAGGTGGCGCCGTTGCAGAACTGGTCAAACGGTACGTCTGGATACGAGGTGGGGTGCGCCGCCGCGACGGCGGGCGATGTGATGGTCTCGGTTGTGCAGTTCGCATGCGTCGAGTCGGAACAGCGGCCGTACTGGTCGTATCCGTAGGCAACTTTGTCTGAAGCGGCGTTCGCTGCGTAGATCGTTGCTGACGTCATACCGTAGTCGATGTGGTCCAGCTGCCCACCACGTATGTAGGAGGTAGCGGCAGAACCGTTTTGGGCGTACTTGTTGGTCTCGGCGGCGTAGTAAAGCGCTTCGGCGTTACTGTGCACGTCGACGACGTAGTCGAGGTTCCACCGCCATGCCTGATTACAGGAGGAGGCGGCGAAGGTGGAGGCATGGCACGGTTCTCCGGCGTCATTGCCGAACACCGGAACGGTCCACGCAGAATTCGTTGTTGCTTTGCCGCTGGCCCAGCCGGGGAGCTGGTTCAGGCCGAAGAAGTACTGTGTGCCATCACGGGTGGTGAGTCGCCAGCAGTCGGTGTCGTACGTTCCGTTGGCGGCACAGCCCTGGCCGGTACCGACGAGGTGGTCGATGCGGGAACCGTCATCGGATTGGAGTTTCCACACCCCGGTAGAGGCATCTTTCACGAGTTGCCCAGTGTGTCCACCGAGCGAAAGTGTCGCGTTGTCGGTTTTCCAGCACAGGTCACCCGAGGTCGCGACAGCACCTGACGCACCGTTGTCTTGGGAACAGGAGACGTACGTGCGTTCGATGAACCCGCTGCCGCCAATCGACCAGCCGTCCCCGACCGCAGAAGGCTGGTTGTTGCTAGAACCGGTCTCACCGTCAACAGACTGCGAGTCGTATGTCAGGCCGATGCTCGGTGCGGGCCCGGCCGCTGCCGGTGGAACGGTCATGGGGTAAGACCAGGAGAAATCACCTGTCTGAGCCGACACATCCCACGACGACGCAGGCTTCAGCGATGTCGCCGAGAACGACCCTGTCCCGCTCGATGACACCGGGGCGGACATCGGGGTGAGCATCACAGCGGTCGAAGAAATCCGAGGGGTGAGAATGATCGCATTGTGATCGGTGTCGGGTGTTGCCGCGACGGCAGTTTCTGCATTCTGATCCCCGGGGGTCGCTCCGTCTGGGAGCTGCACCCATCGAGTTCGGGAAGCGAAGTCAGCTCCATACAATCCGGCCAGGACGCTGTTCGGGATGCGCACACCGACAGGTGCCGCGCCAGCGGCGTTGTCCGCGCGCACCAGTTTCAGCACCAAACCAGTGAGACCGTGTTTTGCTGCCGTGTTTTGGTCGAGCACGGTGGCTGTGACTGATTGCACGGAAGGCGTCAACGAATCGGTGACGGCTCTGGCGGTCGCCGACGTCGGCGCCACGGCTGCAGGCGCCGCAGGGGCGATGCTCAGCCCAGTCGATCCCAGCGGCGACCAGTCCCCGTTCGTCACTGCGGGCGTACCGCCGCCAGCTGCACGGGATGCGAGAAGCGTGGCAGAGGCCTTTGCCGGGGTCGAGACAGTGTAAGAGCCAGCGCTTGGCAGGGCAGACGCCGAGATGGGGGCGTTCGCCGATGACGAGGGCGGCTCAGCGGCGCTCAATGCGGGGGCGGAAGCGCCGGGCACCGCGATACCGATGAAGGGAGCCGGATGGGCAAACGCTTCTGCCGAAAGGGCACCGACCCCGGTCATCGTCACGGCCACCACCGCGATCGAGACCCCCAGCGCAGTCGGTCGCATGAACGGGCGTGTGCGGTGTGACATGGTGGTGCCTTTTCCTGGTCGAGGGTAACGGGTCACGGAAGCGGGTTCAGCCCGGCGAGTGAAGCCAGTTGGAAGCCGTCGAGCACACCTTGGAACGCCACCGGATTCGAGATTTCGCCATCCCATTGGTTGCCCGTGCTGCCGTCGGACACAGCCGACCCGACGACCAACGGCGAGGTTGCAGAGATTTCACTGGATGGAGGCACATGGCTGACGACAGACGTACTGTCTGCCGGAGTCGGACTAGCGCTGGTCAGCACCCTTACCTCCTGGTTGGTTGCATCCCAGATGCCCGTCACCATCGTCCAAGTGTTCGCAAGCGCGGGAGCTGTCACGGAGGCACAGTCCACAATGTCGATACCGGATTGCGTTCGCACACAGAAGCGCCAGTGCCCGCCGTTTGCTTTTTGGAGGTAGAACGCGGAGTTCGCGTTCGTTCCAGAACCGGATTCGCTCATCGCCGTGTAATTGCCACCGGCTAGGTTCGCGGCATCCAATTTCACCCACGCAGATACGGTGAAACTCTTCGTAGTGTCGATCGCCTGTGCCGGGGCCAATACTGCGGGGGATCCTGACGTGTTCGCGGTGACCGTCGGCGCTATGCCAGCCAGATAGCCCAGCACGATGCCGGTACCGAATCCCAGGCAGCCAACATCAGGGGCATCAAAGTGATGCCCGTTCGATGCAATGGAGCACTGGTAGAGCGGCAACGCTGGAACCCCAGCAGGAACAGCGGCAGAAGTGGGCCAGAAATACCCCATACTCACCCCGGTGACGCCGGTTCCTTCGCACGTCGACGACGTCGACGTCATATCGCCCGTAGACAACGGGCAGGAATAAAATTCCTGCATCCCCGTCACCGCTGCCGCCGAGGCCGCTAGGGGAACGTATTGTCCGAGCGCGACTTCGAAAGTGTAACCAGCCGGCGCGAACCCGTCAGAGAACGCAGCATCGTCAACACCGTTGTAGTACCTCGCCAATTCGAGATACCCGGGCAAGGTCATCACGTGCCGTGCAAGCCCAGTCATCACGATGTGATCGGTCGACGTGACGTTTGTTCCGGCACCTATTTTCAGAACCTTCTGCGCAAAGAGAGACGTTCCTGTGGTGGTGTTCTTGTCTGCTACCGCTCCCACGATTGGCGTCGCGGTATTCATGGGCCACTGGTGGCCCTTTGCCGCGACAACGTTTCCCGCGTTCGGGTTCGAGGCCGACACGGCCGTGTCGGCATTCGCCAAGATCGTTTGACCCGCCGAGGATGTGGAGGCATTGCCTGCCAGATCGAAAGTAGCGACCCATAACGTCGACGTGTCAGCTCGCGGAGCGACAGTGATGAGTGGAGAAGTGCTGGACGAATCAGCACACGCGAAGCGGACACCCCCGACGGGGGCCCTTGTGCAGGTTGGGGCATTTCCCAGGGCTGGAAGCGGTGGGGTTGTGGCGGTCGAGGTATCGTTCGTCCACCAATAGGCAAACGTCGCGATGTGATCCGTTGGAGAGGATGTGAACTTGACGGTCATTGGCTGCCCGACCGTGTACGGTCCTGCAGAAACATCGCTGATCACCGGCACGGCGGGCGGGCTGTCAAGCGCATCGAAATAGCAGGGAGAGCTTGCCGGTCCCCAGTCGATGCCATCCTCGGATTGCGCATACCACGCATACCGGCCGGTGGGCAGGGTAACTGGCAGCTGCACGGACTGTGGAGCGCTTTGCGCTTGTGCAGGTGAGCCGTCGTACGGCCAACCCAGTGGGGCGAAAGTGTTCGCGCCCGTGTCGGTGTTCTTCAGGTAGAACGCGGTTCCGAGGTTCTGCTGATCCGGATCTGACACGTTTGCCTGCAAAACAATCGACTGGTTCCCATTCAGGTACGCCGGATTGTTAGGGTCGTTGCTGCACCCCCTAGGAGGGCTCGTGATCGACAATCCAGTCGGCGCATTCGGGTAGGAGTTGTAGGTGACGGTGAGCGAAGCTGCTGTGCCGAAATGCTTTCGTGTGCCCGGGTCGGACTCGTTCGCGGCGCGCAGACCGAGCTGGACATTCGGCCATCCCCCACTAGCCGCGCTGATCGCGGTCGGGAGGGCGTTGAATCCCACGTTTCCCGGAGCCGCGCACGAACTGCCGTCGTTTGTGGACTGAGTGTCCAACAGCGCGTCCCACGCGTTGGGCTCGCCGTTCCATGTGAACCCCGGCGCGTCGGCCCCGTTTCCGTATTGCCAGGCCTGGATCGCTGTGGAGGTGCAGACGTTCGACCAATAAACCGCGGTGTTGAATGCCGCGGCGAGAATATGTTTGCCAGAAAGAGGCGTGGTGTCGAACTGCCAGAACGCATGAGAGAGATAGTTCACGGGCGAGGGGCCGCCGTAACCGACGGCCTTTATGCCGCCAGAGTTTGCATTGCCGTTCAGGTACACCGTGTCAGGGAAGGCGCGGTCTGTGAACCAGTACGCCTGCGCCCCGGTGCCCCAATCTGGATCGACGTACAGCGGGTAGGTGATCTTCTGGGTATCTATGACGGCGCCGACATTCAGAGTCACATCGCTGCCGGTCGCCGCTTGGCTGACCGGGTGCGCTTCTTCCGCGCCGACGGGTCCATCGGGGCCAGAGTCCTTCACATTCGAGTCCCACCACACGGGGGCCGATGAGACCGTGTCCGAGTTGTCGGCCGCAGCAGAGGCGGTCTGTGGCTGGGCACCGTTCGGGGTTGCCGACAGTGTGTTGCCGGCACTCGGCGTGACCGTCGCGCCTTCGAGGCTGAGTTTCACCTGGTCAAGCTTCGGGTTCGCCGCCGCGTCGGGGGTCTTCACCACGAGCACCTCTGCCATACCCGCTGGAGTCGAACTCAACCGTAGGTCAACTCCGGGCAAGACGTTCGAATATAGGGCGTCATTGTCGGTCACAGTCGGTATCGGCAACGCCCCGTAGGGCCACTTCTCCGTCAACCACGCACCTGGGGTGACTTCCACCTTCGCCAGAAGATCGGTACCGCCCTCTGAAAACTGCACAGGGGAAGCGGCAGCTACTGGCGTCAACATTTTGTCTGGACCGTATGTGAGAGACGAATCGATGGGCACCCAACCGGCGTCCGTCTTTACACGAACCGGGAGCGTACTGGATTCAAGAGAAAACGACCCATTGGGCTCGACGGACACTTGTGAGGTGTCCGTCGTTTGCGAATCATCAGCAACCGGATGGTTGTACTTTCGTGCGATGGCTGCCGCAGCGATCGGGTCAGCGGCACGGTCACTATCTGGCCCGGTCGGCGTCACGGCGGCGGCAGTCGGAGTCGGTTCAGGTGTCTCCGTGGCGGGTTGCACGGTTGCGCTTACCGGGTTATCGGTCGGTAGAACCGTCGGCATGGCAGAGGCCATGCCAGCCACGCTCAGAGTCAGTGCGCCAATGATGGCAATGGAAGCAGTGGTCATGAAAACCGAACGACGAAAGCGCAACAGCACGTCCCCGACTGGCCGAAGTCAAACTTGGCCCCTAGATTTGGCGCCCCCAGGCAAAACCTAGGGCTCTCGGCAGATTCATAGCAACCCTTCTGTTCCACGCTTACGCCCGTTCGAACGCGATCCGCACTCGCTCCACCAGCCCCCTCGCCAACAATCACGCTGAATTTCACATCGGTGACGGTCGCAGTCGGAGACCAGAACCTGTGAGAAGTCTCATCTTTATGAACGGGTTTAGCGTTGAGCTGCGGCGACGCAGACCCATCTGAGGGCCGCCGATTCGGTTGTGCCGCGAGATGTCCAGCGACCGTTGACGAGAGACACGCCGAGGGGCATACTGAAGGTGTCCGCATGACGGACGTTTGTCCGTGAACAGATGTGGTGACGATGCCGAATCCAGTTTCCAGCCCTTCGGGCCCGCTCAAGGGGCTTATGGTGGCCGACTTCTCGAGGGTGCTGGCGGGGCCGTACTCCACGCAGATCATGGCCGACCTCGGCGCCACGGTAGTGAAGGTCGAGAGCCCCAAGGGCGACGAGACACGCGACTGGGCACCCCCCGAGCGCAACGGCGTCTCCACGTACTTTCTGGGCATCAACCGCAACAAGCGCGACGTGGTACTCGACTTCGGAAGCCCAGACGACCGCGCCCTCGCGCAAGAGCTCGCCGCCCGCGCCGACATCGTCATCGAGAATTTCAGGCCCGGCGGCCTGGCGAAGTTCGGCCTCGACTACGACACCGTTCGTGGCAGCAACCCGGCCGTGATCTACGCGTCGATCAGCGGTTTCGGTTCGCAGGGCGGTGCCGCACTGCCGGGCTACGACCTCATCGTGCAGGCGGCGTCGGGGCTGATGAGCCTCACGGGCGACGCCGACGGCACGGCGTACCGCAGCGGGGTGTCGGTGTTCGACATCATGACAGGCATGCAAGCCACTATCGGCATTCTCGCGGCGCTCAACCACCGCAACAGCACCGGCCAGGGCCAGCACGTCGAGGTGAACCTGCTGTCGACGGCACTCTCGGCCATGGCCAATCACAGCTCGACGTATGTCGCCGGCGGCCAAGTGCCGTTTCGCATGGGCAACTCGCACCCCAGCCTGTTTCCGTACGAACCGCTCGCTGCGAGCGACGGCGAGATCGTCATCGTCGCCGCGAACGATGCCCAGTTCGCCAAGCTGGCGACGGCCCTCGGCATCGGCGAGCTCGCGGCCGATCCGCTGTTCGCGAAGACCGAGCTGCGCAACCGAAACCGTGAGCAGCTGCGCCCGCACCTGCTGAAGGCCCTCGCCACCAAGACGGTGAGCGAGTGGTTCGACATTCTGACCGCGGCGGGCGTCGCCTGCGGGCCGATCAACACGATCGACGGCGGGGTGGCCCTCGCCGAGCGGCTCGGACTCCGACCCGTGGTGATGGTGGGAGACGGGGATGCCGCGGTTCCGATGATCAGAAACGCAATCGACTTCTCGCTCACACCTCCGGCCTATGTCAGCGCACCACCGGCCCTCGGTGCCGACAATGACGAGATCAGGGCGTGGCTGCAGGCTCCCCGAGACGCGAACACAGAGAACCGGAGCATCCAGTGACAGACCAGCCGACAGCATCCGCCCAGCCGGGCCAGCCCGCCCAGCCCACCTACCCCACCGGCATCGGCACCAGCGACCTCACCAGCATCTCCCTGCTGGGCCAGGACATCACCGGACTGCTCGGCGCCCTCACCTTCGGCGAACTCGCGTTCTGGCTGGTGGCGAAGCGCCGCCCCACGAAGGGCGAGGGCCGCGTGTTCGAGGCGGTGCTCGTGTCGCTGGCCGACCACGGCTTCACCCCCACGGCCATCGCCGCGCGGCTCACCTACTACAGCGCCCCCGACTCCATTCAGGGCGCTGTCGCAGCGGGTCTGCTCGGCGGCGGCTCACGGTTTCTGGGCGTGACCGAGAACACGGGGGTCTACCTCGACGAGATCGTACAGAGCCTCGGCGACGACACGAGCGGCTTCAGCGCCGACGCGTGGAACGACGTGGCGCGCCGGGCGCTCGAGCAGGCGAAGAGTGACGGGCTGCGCATACCCGGGCTCGGGCATCCGGTACACAAGACGGGAGACCCGCGCACACCCGTCATCATGCGCATAGCCCGCGAAGAGGGAACATTCGGGCCCCACCTCGAACTGTTCGCCGCCATCGGGCGGGTGCAGCAGGAGGTGTTGGGCAGGAACCTTCCGCTGAACGGGGCCGGGGTGGCCGGCGCCGCGCTGGCCGATCTGGGGCTGCCCGTAGCCATGCTGCGAGGTTTCGCGCTGCTCGCCCGCACGGCCGGGTTGCTCGGCCACATCGCCGAAGAGCAGGTCACGCCCATCGGCCCCGACGTGTACTTCTCTGTCGACCGCAATGCGGTGTACGTGCCGCCGGAAGGAGTCTGAGCATGGCAGAACTCGCCGCCGTACTGGCGACCACCCACCACCCGTTCTACCTCAAGGCCACCACCGCGCCGCCAGAAGACCGGATGGCCCAGGCCGACGAGTGGCAACGAAAGGTCGAGGCGTACCGCGAGACCCTCACGGCTGCGAAACCCGACATTCTCGTCATGGTGGGCGCCGACCACTTTCACCAGTTCTTCTCCGACAACTACCCCGCCTTTCTGATCGGCAAGCAACCGAAGTACGACGCCATCTTCTACAACGAGGAACGCGAGTTCGGTATCCCGAAGTATCTGCTCGACGGCCACGAAGACCTGTCGGGCTTCATGCTTCAGGGGCTGCTCGACCGCGGTTTCGACTTCGCGGTGAGCCACGAGCTGAAGCTCGACCACTCGATCATCTGCCCCATCATCACCACTAGGCCGGGCGCTGACCTGCCCGTGGTGCCGATCTACACGAACATCTTCGCGCCGCCGCTGCCGAGCCCGAAACGGTTCTACGACCTCGGCCGGGCCATTCGCAGCATCATCGATGAGTACCCCTCCGACCAGCGCATCGCCGCCGTGGGCAGCGGCCATCTCTCGCTCGAGCTCGGCGGCCCACGCCAGTTCGGCGAGACAGGGCCCGACCCGGTGTTCGACCGCAAAGCCATCGACTGGTTGGCCAGCGGCGACATCGACGCGATTCTCGAGAACGTGACCCACGAGAGCATGGCCGGCGCCGGCAATGCCACCCACGGCTTCATGGATCTCATCTTGATGATGGGCATCGCCGGCGCCATTCCGGCCGACTACGTCGACGAACTCGACCTCTTTCACACGCGCGAGATGTACATGACGTGGTACCCGAAAGGTGACCCCCGATGAGCAAGTACTACGTGAACAAGTTTCTCTACCAGGTCGACCGCGACCCGGCGCTGCTGGCCGCCTACAAGGCCGACCCCGCCAGCCTCGTCGAACGCTGGCAAGACGAGTACGGCCGATGGCTCGGCGCGAGCAACCGTGTCGAACAGACCACGTGGCTCTCGTTCACCGACGGCGAGCGCACGGCCCTCATCGAGCACGACTACGCCACGCTCTTCGAGCTCGGCGCCCACTTCTTTCTCACCCTCACCATCTTCATCGCTCTCTACAACGACGACTACGAGACGAAGGCCGGCCCGCTCGCCTTTCAGCGCGAGTACGCCGAGAAGCTGTCGCACTGGCTGGGCCGCGACTACCCCACGGTCGCCCTCTAGCTCTTCTTTCACCGCCCCAAGTCTTTCACCACCCCACGTTTTTCACCGCATCGCCGAAGGAGTCGAAAATGCCTGAACACACCACCCCCGAGTTGCCGACGGATGCCCGCCCCACCGTCTTTCGGCACGCGACCGTCGTCACCGTCGATGCCCAGAGACGCGTACTCCAGAATGCCGACGTTCTGGTGATCGGCACCGATATCGCCGCCATCGGAACAGGCCTCGCCGTGCCCGACGGCACCTTCGAGATCGACGCCACCGGCGGCATCGTGATGCCCGGCATGATCGACACCCATCGCCACATGTGGCAGACGGCCATGCGCGGGTACGGTGCCGACTGGACCCTGACGCAGTACTTCGTCTGGTACTACCTTGAGCACGGTAAGAGTTTTCGCCCCGAAGACGTGTACGCCGGCAACCGCTTGTCGGCGCTCGACGCGATTGATGCGGGGGTGACCACGACGGTCGACTGGTCGCATGGGCTCCGCACGATCGAACACGGCGAAGCCGCGCTGGAGGCTCTTCGGGCATCCAGTGGCCGCTTCGTACTGGCGTATGGCAACATCTTCGCGGGGCCGTGGGAGTGGTCGGCCGACCCCGACGTGGTGAACTTTTTGAAGAAAAACAACACGGGGGCCGAAGACCTGAAGTTTCAGCTGGCGTTCGACGTGACAGGCGACCCCGCATTTCCCGAGCGGGCGGCATTCGAGGCGGCCCGTGAGCTCGGTCTGCCCGTCACCACCCACGCTGGAGTATGGGGCGCGACGAACGACGACGGCATCAGGCTCATGCACGAGAACGGGTTCATGACCCCCGAGACCGTCTACGTGCACGCGGCAACGCTGACCGACGACTCGTACCAGCGCATCGCGGCCACCGGCGGTTCGGTCTCACTCTCGACCGAGAGCGAACTGAGCTGCGGGCAGGGCTACCCGCCGTCGTGGATCCTGCGCCAGCACGGCATTCCCGTGTCGCTGTCGGTCGACACCTCGGTCTGGTTCTCGAGCGACCTGTTCTCGGCGATGCGCTCGACCCTCGGGGCCGACCGCGGCTGGGAGCACATGCGCGCGCACGAGAAGGGCGACACCGTCACCCATTCGCACCTGCGGGCCGAGCACGTGGTCGACTGGGCCACCCGCGGCGGTGCCGAGAGCCTCGGCATGGGCTCGATCGTCGGGTCGCTCGAGGTGGGCAAACGGGCCGACATCGTGCTGATCAAGAACGACGCCTCGCCCACCATGTACCCGATTCTGAACCCGAGCGGCCACATCGCGCTACAGGCCGGGCGGGGCGACGTTCACACCGTCATGGTGAATGGGGTCATCGCCAAGTACGACGGCCGGCTGCTCGGCGACGAGCTCAGCTCGGTGAAGAAGCAGGTCGAGTCGACCGTCGAGTACCTGCAGGGCGAGCTGGGTGAGCCGGCGTGGACGCAGGGTATGAACCCGGATGCTCCCGAAGCGAAGATGCTCGACAACCCCTACACGTATACGCAGTACAAAGACTCGTCGACGCACCAGGCCGACGCGGAGAGGGCTGACGCGGAGGCGTGAGCGGGCGATTCCTGTCGTAGCCGGCTGACCTTCACCGAGGAAGGGGGCGCAGCTCGGCCACCCGCTGCCGCAACGGGCCGCCGAGATGACGACCCCGATTGAGCTCGCCCCGCTCAATCGCATGTGCGAACTCAACCATCGCCGTATTCGCGGGCGCCTGCTCGCCGTGGCGCGCCAGGGTGTCGACAACATAACCGTTGAGTTCGTCGACCTCGCTGTGGCGGTCTTTGATCCAGTCTTGCAGCACAGTTGATCGCGAGTGGCTGAGTACATAGTGAGCCAGCAACTCGTCGAGCACCGTTTCGACGAACGTTTCAGGGGTGGTCGCTGCCATGCCGAAGATGGGCCGGATGCTCGCCCCCTCGAGCTGCGCGGCCCGCACTGCCTCGTTTCCAGCCTCGAGCATCAGCCCCCGCATCAGCGGGTCTCTGGCGCAGTCGGCTATCGAGAGGTCGACGATGGCCGAGGGAACGAGTTCGGCCGCATTCAGGATGAGCTTCATCCACTTGGCCGACGCAATGTCGTCGGTGACCTCTACCGTTCCCGCATGACGGAGTACGGCTGCGACGGCCTCTGCGTGCGGGGCAGCGTCCGGGTGCACGGGCCCCACCGCGAACCACGATCGTTCGTGACTGCTGTGCCGCTCGACGATGCCCGGCGTGTACATCGCCGACGTGATTTCGATGACGGCACCGAGGGCGCGGTTCGCGCCGAGAACCTCCGCGATGGTGTCGCCGGTCATCCCGTTCTGCACCCCCACCACCACACCGCCGTCGGCAACGTAGGGCTTGATGAGTTCGCACGCCCACCGCGTGTCGTAGGCCTTCACCAGAAGCAGCACGATGTCGAACTTCGAACGCAACGTGGCCACCTCGCAGAGGTGCAGAATCGGTGGCCTGGTCACCGTCTCGTGACCTGCGAGCTGCACACGCACGCCGTCGAGCCTGATGGCCTCGACATTGGCGGGCCATTGGTCGATGAATGTGACATCGAGCCCGGCGCGGGCCACATCGACGCCGATGGCTGAGCCGTTGGCGCCGTTGCCGAGCACTGCGATCCGTGGCTGGGCGTTTTCAATTGTGTGCTCCATCGCACCTCCATTTGTACAGTCAGAATACACAATCGACAGTCAGGGCGTACGATATTAACGTCAGTTGAACTCATAGATGAGGTGCTCGGTGTCCCCAGCAAAATTCGCGGTCGTTGGCACCGGCGCTAACGGAGCCTCTATCGGCGCCGACCTTGTGCGCGCCGGGCTCGATGTCACGTTCATCGACCAGTGGCCGGCCCACGTAGAGGCGATGCGCACCGATGGCCTCACCGTGCACCTGCCAGACAGAACCGAAGTCACCCCGGTGACGGCCTACCACTTGTGCCAGGTTGCAGAACTACGCGACACATTCGACGTGGTCTTCATCTCGGTCAAGTCATACGACACTCGCTGGGTGTGCGAATTGATCAAGCCGCTTCTGCGGCCCGACTCGGTGGTGGTGGGCCTGCAGAACGGCATGACCATCGACGACATCGCCGAGATCTGCGGCGAAGAACGAACCGTGGGGGCCGTACTCGGCATCGCCGCAAACATGTTCGAACCCGGGGTGGTCGTTCGTCAGTACGACAAATCCGAGACATGGATGACCGTGGGTTCGCCCGGCGCAGCCGCCGTGTCCGGCGTGGCTCTCGCCGCCGAGGCCCTGGGGCACGCGGCTATTGCGAGCGTCACCGACGACATTCGTGCAGCCAAGTGGATGAAGCTCATCGCCAACATTCCCGAGATGCTGCCCTCGGCTATCCTCGACGTTCCTCTTCTCACCGCGGTCTCATTCGATGGCATCCGGCCCGTGATGGATGCCGCCTCTCGCGAGGCCTACGCGGTGGCTTGTGCCCTCGGCATCACCATGGTTCCCATTTTCGGCATGACAGAGGCCGATGTCGACCCTGACGACGCCTACTCACTTCGCCTGCTCGACCAGGTTCTGGCCCATTACTCGAGGCCCGACACCCGCGTAGCTGTGCTGCAGGACTGGATGAAGGGCCGTCGCGCCGAACTCGACGCGTTCAGCGGGTACATCGTTCGGCGCGGCCACGAACTCGGCGTTCCCGTTCCCGTGAACGAGGGCATTCTGGCCATTGCCGAACGCATCGAGGCAGGCGAGCTGCGCCCCGATACCGCCAACGTGCCCGAACTCACCGCACTTCTTGACACGCGACCACCCACTACTGCGCAGGAGCAGAAATGACGAACCGTCTCACAGCAAAAACCATCATCGTCACCGGAGGGGGCTCGGGTATCGGGGCCGGCATCGCCCGCGGACTCGCCGCTGAAGGCGCCAACGTAGTTCTCGCCGACCTCGACCTCGAAGCAGCCCACAGCGTGGTCGACCAGATCACGACTTCGGGCGGCAGCGCGCTGGCCGTGCGGGTCGATGTATCCGACCGCGTAGCCGTCGCGGCCGGCATCGCCGCCACTGTCGAGAAGTACGGGCGCCTCGACGCCTACTTCAACAACGCAGGCATGAACTCCCCCATGAAGTTTCTCGAGATCACCGAGAGCAACTTCGAGCTGATCATGCGCATCAACGCCCTGGGAGTGCTCATCGGCACCCAAGAGGCAGCGAAGCAGTTTCTTGCGCAGGGCGGGGGCGGCAAGATCATCAACACCGCATCTATTGCGGGGCGCACGGGGTTCGCGAGTTTCGCGCCCTACAGCGCCTCGAAGGCCGCGGTCATCTCGCTCACCCAGGCGGGCGCCCGTTCGCTGGCCGGCGACGGAATCACCGTGAACGCCTTCGCACCGGGTGTGGTGGCCACCCCACTCTGGACCAAGCTCGACTCCGACCTCGAGAAGATGGGTGAGGGTGACGCCGGCTTCGACTCGATGGCTGCGGGAATTCTGCTCGGGCGCCCGGCCCAGCCCGAAGACATCGCCCCTACAGCCATCTTTCTGGCGTCGAGCGACTCCGACTACATCACGGGCCAGGTCATCGCCATCGAAGGCGGCATGATCCTGGTCTAGCGCGGCACGGGGTCGCCGAGCAGGGGTGCATCGAATTCGATGTGAGCCTTGATGGTTGTCTGCGGCGAGTGCGCCGACTCCAGCGCCTGCAGGGCGTCGGCGGCAGCAAAGACGTTGGTGATGAGCGGGCTGAGGTCGATCTTCGTGTTGGCCAAGAAGCGAAGCGTGGCCGGCCACAGCCCCTCTGAACCGATGACCCCCGTGATGGCGAGCTCTTTCGACTGGATGAGCCCGAGCTTGGCGGGAGCCGACCGGCCCACGTCGATGCCCACGTAGCAGACGCGCCCACGGTTGGCCACGTATTCGAGCGCCAGTGCCATGACCTCGGGGCGGCCGCTGCACTCGATCACCACATTCGCACCCCGACCGTTTGAGAGGTCGGCGATGAACTCGGCTGCGGCATCCGGATGCACGGTGTGGGCGGCCCCGAGCTTCGTTGCAGCGACGCGGCGGTCTTCTGACGGCTCGACGACCACCGTCACGGCGCCCAGAGCTGCAGCGCCAGCTGTCACCGCAAGCCCGATGGGCCCGGCTCCGAGAACGACGAGAATGTCGCTGGCGTTGACGTTGCCGACCTTCATCAGCGCAGAGTAGGCCACGCTGAAGGGCTCGACGAGGGCCGCATCGGCGAACGACAGGCCGCTCGGAACCTTGTGCAGCCAGGCCGGCTTGGCGACGAAGTACTCGGCTCCGGCGCCGGAGATGGAGAACCCGAAGTGGTCATCGCCGATCACGCACTCGCCCACCACCGTGTCGCCGACAGTGAACCCGGTCACGTCGGAGCCGAGCGCTGCGACCTGGCCCGACCACTCGTGACCCGGGATGATGGGGTAACTGAACGGAATGATGTAACGACCCTCCAGCAGGTCGATGTCGGAGTGGCAGACGCCCACCCGTCGGGCTGCGATGAGCACCTCGTCACGGGCGATCTCGGGTGTGGCCAGCTCGAGCACTTCGGGCTGGTCTTGCGCGGTGAACTGCAGGGCCTTCATTGACGTCAACTTCCTTGTTCTGATGTGCGGTGCTCAGTGCGCTTGCGCGTCACTTCGGCGATGGATGCCCAGTCGAGTGCGGCCTGACCGTCAGCGATGGCCTCTTCGAAGACCTCGCGGAGAGTGTCTGCGCTCGGCAGCACCACACCGGTCTCGCCGGCAGCATCGATGGCCAGCCTCAGGTCTTTGAACCCGAGTTCGGTCGTGAACCCAGCAGGGAGATAGCGGCGTTCGACCATGGCCTGGCCATACCCCGAGTAGACGGGGCCGGGAAACAGGCTGTCGGCGGCCAGCTCGACGAACCGGCCCGCGTCGATCTGGCGTGACTCGAGAATGGCGACCGACTCCGAGATCGACTGCAGGGCGTGGATGATCATGAAGTTCATGCCGATCTTCACGACGTTGGCGTCGCTGGGGTTTGTGCCGAAGTGCCAGGTTCTGCGGCCCAGATCGGTGAAGAAGGCAGTGGCGCGCTCGATGGCCGACGGCTCACCGGCGACGAGAATCGAGAGCGCACCGGCGGCGGCCACCGTCGAACGGCCGAGCACTGGGGCCGCGACGTAACTGACCCCGGCGGCCGCGTGCGCTGCGGCCAGCCGGTCGGCAGCATCCGCGCTGACCGTGGCCATGTTGACGTGCACGGAGCCCTCGGGCGCAGACGCGAGCACCTCTTCGGAGAAGACGTCGAAGACGGCCTGTTCATTCGACAGAATCGAGAACACCAGTGTTGTCGCGAATGCCTCGGCAACCGATGAAGCTGCTGTCGCGCCCTTCTCGACGAGGCGTTCGACAGGCGGAGCAGATCGGTTCCACACGACCACGTCGTGGCCCGCCCCGACGAGCACTGCGGCCATGGCTTCACCCATGGTTCCGAGCCCGACGAAGGCCACCTTCTGCGGCGTTTCCGCCATCTCAGGCGCCCGCTTCGCCGCGACCCGCTGCTGTGTTCAGGTTCGACTGGGAGTCACGAAGGGTCGAAAGAGGGCCTTCGACGGTGTAGTACCGTTTGCCTGCGACCAGCAGTTCTTCGGCTGGAAACTTCGTTATCACTTGGCAGCCGGTTGCGGTGACCACAACTTCTTCTTCGATACGCGCGGCTCCGATGCCATCGGCAGAGGGCCAGTAGGTTTCGAGCGCGAACACCATGCCCTCTTCGATGATCTCGGGGTTGTCGAGAGAGACCAGCCGAGAGAAGATGGGCTTCTCCCAGATAGACAGCCCCACGCCATGCCCGTACTGAAGGGCGAACGCCGCCTCCTCGTCGCCGAAACCGAACTCCTGGGCGGTCGGCCAGACCTGCACGATGTCTGCAGTCGTCGCGCCCGGCCGAACGAGCGCGATGGCCCGATCCATGTATTCGCGCGCTCGGGTGTAGGCGTCACGCTGACCCCTGCTTGCCGAGCCGACAGCGAACGTGCGGTAGTAGCAGGTGCGATACCCGTTGAAGCTGTGCAGAATGTCGAAGAAGGCTGGATCACCGGGGCGGATCAATCGGTCGGAGAACACATGCGGGTGGGGCGAGCAGCGTTCGCCGGAGATGGCGTTCACACCCTCGACATATTCAGAACCCAGGTCGTACAGCTTCTTCGAGACGAGGCCGACGCACTCGTTCTCGCGCACACCCGGTTTGAGGAACTCGTAGAGGTCTTCATAGGCCGCATCAACCATCGATGCCGCTGTGGTCAGCAGAGTGATCTCGTCGGCAGTCTTGATGCGGCGAGCCTCGAGAAACACTTGCTGACCGTCGACAACAGTGATGCCCGCTCGCTGCAGAGCGAAAAGAATAGGCAGCTCGATAACGTCGACACCCAGCGGCTCATCGACCACGCCGAACTTCTCGAGTTCGCGTTTGATCTTCGCCGCCACTTTGTCGGCGATCTCAGAGTCGGGGCTGAAGGCCCCCCGAAGCGTCGAGATTCCAGCGCGAGAGCCCGACTCCAGGCGCGGCCTGACCGCGCCATGATGCGGTGCGTGCGGGTCGGCATCGGCCTCTGCCGTGGTGGTGTCGAGCCACGGGTTGAACAGCGAGTGGTGCTTTGCTGCCGAGCCGAAATCCCACATGATCGGATCGGTGCGGCGGGTGAGCAGACTGAAACGAATGAGCTTGTCCATGGCCCAGGTGCCGATGTGGGTCGAAGTCATGTACCGGATGTTGGCGAAGTCGAAGGCGAGCACGGCACCCAATTCAGAGGTGTCGAGCTGAGCCTTCAGCCGCGCAAGCCTCTCCGAGCGGAGCCGATCGAAGTCGACCCGCTGCTCCCAGTCGACCGACATTGTTCCTCGCGTTGCAGTACTCATCTGAGCCCTTTCACCGAACATCACTGTTCGGATTGCGTTCCTCGCACTGATCGTTCAGCGACACTTACAATTCGAAAGCCGAGTCGCCTCATTTCGAGGGTTAAATGATCACAACATGTACAGTGGAGCTTGTCAAGCTGTTCATTGATACACCAAAATAGGTGAAGCAAACTGCTCCGATCCGCCCCAATCCGCCTCAGACCCGCTCTACCGAGCGAACAGGCGTAAACTCTCGACACGATCGCTACACGGCGCATCATCGTAAACCAGAACTGCACAGCGCGAGCTGCGCAGCGCATCAGACAGGGAGTTCATCATCGACGGTGATATCGGTCCAAAGCTCCGCGCGGCGCGAATGTCACAATCGCTCAGTCTGCGTACTGTGGCGTCGGCCGTGGGGGTGTCGGCCAGTCTGATTTCGCAGGTGGAGACAGGAAAGACCCGCCCCTCGGTGAGCACGCTCTATGCCCTCGTCAACTTTCTCGGCATCTCGTTCGATGAGCTCTTGAGCACAGGTGCGGCTGCAGTCGACGACCAGGTTCGAGGTTCAGCTCCGGTGTCGGCTGCACCGGGGATACGAATGCAGACCACAACGGCAGTTCAGACGAGCAGTGACAACCCGGTGCTCGAAATGGAGAATGGCGTGCGGTGGGAACGGCTTGCCACCGGCGCCGGGGGGCCCGTCGACCCGCTCTTGGTGACCTACCAACCTGGCGCATCGAGCTCGGTCGAGGGGCGGCTGATGCGGCACACCGGAGTCGAATACGCGTATCTGTTGTCGGGTGAACTGACGGTGCATCTCGAATTCGACACCTTCGTCATTCGGGCAGGCGATTCGCTCAACTTCGATTCGATTCGCCCCCACATGTATCTCAACAACGGCGTTGTTCCCGCTCAAGGGCTGTGGTTCGTCGTTGGGCGGCGGGGCGAGGCGGAGGGCCTTCCGCTCGCAGCTGTTGCGGCACCCAATCCCGACCACCTCACGTCAGCAGTCGATGTCCTGAAGGCTATGGACCGGCTGGCCTAGGCGAATACCCAGCACTACCCAGCACTACTCAGAGACGAGGAAGCATGAGCATCGACGCAGAGATCACCACGCTCGAGCAGCGGCGATTCGCCGCCATGCTCGAGGGCGACACCGAGGCACTCAGGGGGCTGTTTCACGACGACCTCGGTTATGGCCACTCGAATGGTACGCGCGAGACCAAAGAGAGCCTGCTCGCCAAGATCTCCGACGGCGTGCTCGACTACGCGCGCATCGACCACCCCATCAGCGAGATACTGCTGAGCGGCGACACCGCCGTGGTGGTGGGCGCCATGAGCGCGAGTGTACGAATCGCTGGAAACGCGGTGGAGCTGAACAGCAGCACGATCTCGGTGTGGGTGCGTTCAGGTGAGGCGTGGCAGTTGCTTGCCTTCCAGCCGACGCCTGTTGCGGCTGCTGTATGACCGGGCCCCGTGTCGCCGTGCTCGGAGCCGGAGCGAATGGTGCAGCAATCGGCGCCGACCTCACCCGGGCCGGAGTCGATGTGACACTCATTGAGCAGTGGCCGGCGCACGTGGAGGCCATGCGGGCCAACGGCGTCGAGGTGCGCACCCCGACGGGCACCACCATCACTCCGGTCACAGTGCTGCACCTCTGCGAGGTAGCCGAACTACGCCGCCCGTTCGACATCGTGTTCGTCGTCGTGAAGGCGTACGACACCCGCTGGGTCTGCGAACTCGTCAAGCCCCTGCTCACCCCCACGAGTCTCGTCGTCGGCCTGCAGAACGGCATGAGCCTCGACGACATGGCGGATGTGGTCGGCCACGAACGTACGCTGGGCGCCGTGATCGAGGTCGCCGCCAACATGTTCGAGCCCGGCATCGTCAATCAGCAGGCTCCTGCGTGGTTTGCGATCGGCAGTTTTCACCCATCGACCGAGGGTCGTGAGAACGAAGTTGCCGCCGTGCTCAGGCATGCCGGCGCCGTGGAGATCTCGCCAGACATCCGCTCGTCGAAGTGGATGAAGCTTGTGGTGAACGCCGCAGAGCTTGTACCCTCGGCGATTCTCGATCTGCCGTTGGCCGACGCCGAGAAGGTGCCCGGCATGCGCGATTTCATGGTCGAGACCGGCAAAGAGGCGGTACGAACGGCGGTGGCTCTGGGCAGCCGTACCATTTCGATCTTCGGAATGGAGGATGCCGACGAAAGCGACCCCGATCGGTTCGCCGAAGCACTACTCGAGGTTGTACTCGACCGCTACACCCTGCCCGACACCATGACGACCGTGCTGCAAGACTGGCGAAAGGGGCGGCGGTGCGAGGTCGACGAGCTGAACGGCCTCGTTGCCGACGAGCAGCGCCAGCTCGGCGGCAGCGCGCCGAACAACGAACTCGTGGCCTCTCTCGCCCGGCGCATCGAACTCGGTGAGCTGTCGGCTTCGCCTGCGAATATTCGCCTTCTCGTTCCAACAATTGCAGAGGTATGACATGAGTCTCATCGGCAGCCACCACGTCGGCATCATCGTGAAGAACCTCGATCGCTCGATCTACTTCTATCACGACCTGCTCGGCCTCGAATTCGACAACGAACCGAGCCCCTGGTTCGATGGTGACGAACTCGCACGGGGGGTCGGAGTTCCCGGGGCCCGACTACGACAGGTATCGCTGCGCTCGCCCGATGGCGTGATTGTCGAGCTCATCGAATATGGCAACCGCCCCGCCGACAACGACCAACCGATTCAGCAGAACTACCTCGGCGCCATGCATCTGGCCTTCCGCGTCGATGATGCGCGCGCCACCCGGTCAGCTCTGGTTGCCAAGGGAGTCGACTTCCTCTCCGACGTCAACGTTGTCGATGAGGGCGTTCTCGCGGGCTGGCGCTGGGTGTATCTGCACGACCCCGACGGAATCCCCATCGAGCTGGTCGAGGTCGCCTACGTGAACCGCGAGGCGCGAGCGGCGGGCATCGCCGAGTACCTGGCGAACAGGCCCGCGCTCGACTCGCTGCTCTGAACGACTTCTCCGAACCGTCTCACCGAAGTACAGAACCACCTACACCGACGAAAGAAACGGACTATGGCACAGCTCACTACCTCACCCGGGCGCGCACTCATCGTGGGCGCCACCGGCATCATCGGCCAGACGGCCGGCCGGCAGCTCGCCGATCTCGGCTGGGAGGCCTTCGGCCTCTCCCGAAGCGGGGCGCTCTCTGTACCCGGTGTCACCTCGGTCACGGCCGACCTGCTCGACCCCGAATCGCTCGCCACCGCCCTGGCCGGCACCCGCCCCGACATCGTGTTCATCACCGCGTGGATGCGCAACGCCACCGAGGCCGAGAATATTCGGGTGAACAGCGCGATGGTGCGTAACGTGCTGGCCGCCCTCGAGCCCGAGAAGTCGGTGAAGCATGTGGCGCTGCTCACGGGCCTGAAGCACTATCTCGGCCCGTTCGACAACTACGCCACCGGCGTGATGGCCGACACTCCCTTTCACGAAGACGAGCCCCGCCTCGACTCACCGAACTTCTACTACGCCCAGGAAGACGAGCTTTTCGCCTCGGCGGAGAAGAACGGCTACACCTGGAGCGTGCACCGCGCCCACACCGTGTTCGGTTACGCGGTGGGCAACGCAATGAACATGGTGCTGACGCTTTCGGTGTACGCCACGATCTGTAAGGAGCTGGGCTTGGTTTTCACCTTCCCCGGCTCTGAGACCCAGTGGAACGGGGTCACCGATGTCACCGATGCCGACCTGTTGGGCGAACAGCTCATCTGGGCCAGCACGCACCCGGAGGGGCAGAACGAGGCCTTCAACATCGCCAACGGCGACGTGTTCCGCTGGCGCTGGCTCTGGCCGCGCCTCGCGAACATCTTCGGTGTGGAGTGGGCGGGATTCGAGGGCGAGCCTCGGCCGCTCGCCGACCAGATGGCGGGTATGGAAGACACCTGGAAGGGCATCGCCGACAGGTACGACCTCGTCGAGAGCGACCTCACCAAGCTCGCCTCGTGGTGGCACAGCGACGGCGACCTCGGTCGCAACATCGAATGCCTCACCGACATGAGCAAGAGCCGCAAGGCCGGCTTCCTGAATTTTCGTGCGACACCCGACAGCTTCACAGACAAGCTCGAGCGATACCGGGCGGCGCGCATCCTGCCCTGATTGCTCACCCCACGAACGATGAAGCCCCCGCGACCGGATGATCACGGGGGCTTCATCGTTCAGTGAGCGGTCACCCTCGAGCGTTGACCAGCACCTTCACCTGGTCACCGGTGGGCGACAGCAGCGTCTCGAAACCCTTGGCAACGATGTCATCCATCGCGATCTGCGCGCTGACCACCTTCTCGACCGGGTACCGACCACGGGAGATGAGGTCGATGATGCGGGGCCAGTCGGTAACGGGGTAGCACCACGTTCCGGTCAGCGTGATGTCGTGCTCTGAAAGCACCATGGGGTCGATGGAAGCAGCCTTCGTGTGCAGGCCCGTCTGCGAGATGCGGCCGGCCGAGCGCACGGCGGCAATGGCCGTCTGCAGCGCTCGTTCGTTACCCGAGCACTCGATGACGGCGTCGGCGCCGATGCCGCCGGTCAGGTCTTTGAGCCATTCGGCCACATTCACCTTCGACGGGTCGAGCACCTCCCCCACGTCGAGGCTTCGCGCGAGGGCCGCTCGGGTGGGGTTCAGCTCTGAGATGAAGACGTTTGCTCCGAGCGAACCCGCGTACAGCGCTGCGAGCGCGCCGATGGGGCCGGCCCCCGTGATGAGCACGGTGTCGCCCGGCCGCACCTGGGCCGTGTCGACTCCATAGGCCGCTACCGCGCCAGGCTCCACAAGGGCGCCCTGCAGTTCGCTCATCGAATCGGGGAGCACGCTGACATGAGTGGCGGGCACGACGGCGAGCTCGGCGATGCCGCCCGATTGGTAGCTGAGGCCCACGCACGCCATCGACTGGCAGAGGTGGTTGAGCCCGCGGCGGCAGTAGTAACAGCGGCCGCAGTACAGAAGCGGCATGACCGAGACCCGCTGGCCCACCGTGACGTTCGTCACACCGGCGCCCACCTCGACGACTTCTGCCGAGAATTCGTGGCCGAGCACTTGAGGAGCGGTAGTGCCAGTGAGCGGGTGCGGCGACGACGGGATGACGATCGGGCCCATGGCGTACTCGTGCAGGTCGGTACCGCAGATTCCGCACCAGTACGGTCGCAGCAGAACCTCCCCCGCCTCTGGCCGCGGGGCCGTCACGTCTTCGATGCGAATGTCGTGTGCTTTGTGAAAGACTGCTGCCTTCATTTTTCCATCACCGTTTTCGTCGAGTCGGTTTGTGTCGAGGCGCCCGGGTCGAACAGCACCTTGCCTTCGAGTTTGCCGGTGGCAAGCCGCTCGAGTTGGGCGGCCAGGTCATCGAGTGGCAGAACGCCCTCGAGCAGCTCTGTGCCGATGTTCGTCGTCGCCAAGACGTCGAGCGCCGGCCCCAGGTCGTCGCCGCACACGTGGGCCAGCGTTGTTCGCACCGTGATCTCGCGCATCACGAGCGCATGGATGTCGACGGGCTGCTGCGCCGACGGCAAGCCCACCTGCAGAATGGTTCCGCCGTTGCGCACAAGCGAGATGGCATTGTTCAGTTGCCCGGGTGCCCCGCTGGCTTCGATGACCACGTCGGCCCCGCGCGGGCCGACAGCGCCCAGAACCGCGGCCCGAGCATCCGGGCCCGCCGGTATGACGCGGGTGGCACCGAGCCTCAGCGCACGCTCAAGCCTGGTTCCCGGAAAGTCGATCACCGAGACATCGACTTCGGCCAGCGCGGTGACGCCGGCGAGCACGAACGAGCCGATGGCCCCCGCCCCGATGATGACCACGGTGTCGCCGTCGGTGGCGCCAGAGCGGCGGGCCGCGTGAAGGCCCACGGCCAGCGGCTGGGCGAGACCCGCACGATCGAGCGACAGGCCCGCGGGAATCTCGACGAGCGCCCGTTCGGGGCACGACACGTATTCCGCCATGCCGCCGTCGATGTTCAAGCCGAGCGTGTAGTACTTGAGGCAGAGATTGGTGCGCCCCTCGAGGCAGCGCGCGCAGTGCCCGCACGAGATTCCGGCGCCGCTGGCCACGAGGTCACCGACGGCGAATCGGCTGTCAGGCCCCGCCTCGACAATCTCACCGACGAATTCGTGACCGAGAATCATCGGGCCACTGTGGTGACTGACGGGGTGCTCGTGGCCGATGGGAAAGATGATCGGCCCGGCCTTCCATTCGGTGGCATCGGTGCCGCACATGCCGCTCCGCAGCACTTTGATGAGGGCTTCGCCCTCACCGCGTACCGGCGTCGGCACGTCGGCCACGCGAACATCGTGGTCACCGTAATAGATGGCTGCCTTCATTGGCATTTTCCTTTCGTTTGCAGACGCCGCTCTCACAATTGTTCTGCAGCGCGGCGCTTGCGACTACGTGCGACCGAGTAGACAATGGCCGCCACGAGGATGAGCAGGCCCTGGAAGACATACTGAAACACACTTCCGAGCCCGAGCACCGTGGTGGCGTTCAGAACCTGGGTGAGCAGCACCGCACCGAGCAGAGAGCCGATGAACGTACCGCGGCCACCCAAGAGACTGGTTCCGCCGAGAACGACGGCGGTGATGCTGGTGAGCGTGTAGCTCGGCCCCGCTGCTGGGTCGCCGATTCCGATCTGGGTCATCAGAATGACGGCACCCAGAAAGACAAAGAGTGACACGAGGATGTACCCCAGAATGACGGTTCGATTGATCGAGACACCGACGCTTCGTGCTGACTCCTCGTTCGAGCCCACCGCGCGAAGGTTCCAGCCCCAGCGGCGCTTGCGGAGAAAGTATTCGGCAACCAGTGCGATGACGACGAGAGCGATGAACGCAACGGGCACCGGGCCGACGGTAGACGAGAGATTCGTGACGAAGTCGGTGCTGATGTAGCCGCCCTGCGTGTCGCGAAGGAGAAAGGCGAAACCACCGAGGGCGATGTACAGGGTGAGCGTGGCGGCGATGGGCGTGAACTTCAGGTAGCGGATGAGAACACCGTTCACCAATCCCACGACAATGGCGGCCACGACCATCAGCGCCAGACCGAGCACGATGGTGCCGGTGGAGGCCCCGTCGTTGATGAAGTACGAGGCGATCACCACCAGGAACCCGGCCAGCGGGCCCACCGACAAGTCAATGCCGCCCAGCAGCAAGGCGATGGTCTGCCCCATGGCGATGGCGCCCAGGCCACAGGCCGTCATGAGCATCGAGAAGATATTGAAGCTGCCGAGGTACTGCGGGTTCTGGGTAAGCACATACGCGCCCAACAGAATGATCACGGCGACCAGCAAGGCCGATGGCGCATAGTCGCCCTGCAGAAACCGGCGCACCCCGGTGGAGCGTTTGACGGTCGATTTTCCGGTACCGACCTGAATCGACTGTGTGGTCGAACTCACGGCCGCCGAGACGATGATCTCTTCGGTGATCTGGTCTCCCGAGAGTGTCGCGACGACGTGCCCGCGCGACATGACAATGACCCGGTCGCAGAGACCCTCGAGTTCTTTGGCGTCGGAGGAGGCGATGATGACGGGAATGCCGCTCTCGGAGGCCTCGCGCAGAATGCGGTAGATCTCCACCCGGGCACCCACGTCGACGCCCTGCGTCGGCTCATCGGCAATCAGCAGTACCGGCTCAGAGAGCAGGGCGCGGGAGATGACGACCTTCTGCTGGTTTCCGCCCGAGAGGGCTCCGACCGGGGCATCAAGCGACGGCGCTTTCACCGACAGCTCGGTGAGCGAGGTCGACACGGCATCGAGCTCTTTCGAGCGACTCACGAGGTACGTCGACGTGAACTTCTTCAGCGCAGACACGGCGGCGTTCTCGCGAACGCTCAGCGACATCATGAGGCCTTCGCGGTGCCGGTCAGCCGGCATGAACGCGGCGCGGTGCAGCAGGTCGCGAGGCGTGTAGCTGGTGCCGCCGACGCTCACCTCGCCTTCGAAATTCTCAAGCCCCGCCAGCGCGCGCAACAGTTCGCTCTGCCCGTTGCCCACCACACCGGCGACGCCGATGATCTCGCCGCGGCGGCCGGCAATCGAGACGTCGACGAAGCCGGGGCCCGAAATGCTGGCGACGTCGAAGTTGACCTCGGTATCGAGGGGCAACAGGCTCTTGGGCGGGAACGTCGATTCGAGCTTTCGACCAACGATGAGGGCGAGAAGTTCGTCGTCAGTGATCTCGTCGACCACGGCGGTGCCGCGCACCCTGCCGTCGCGAAGAACCGTCACCCGGTCGGCGAGTTCGCGCACTTCGGCCAGGCGATGAGTGATGTAGACCACCGAGGTACCGGCGGCCACTGCTTCGCGCACCCGCCCGAACAGCAGGTCGACGGCCTCCCGCCCGAGCGGCGCTGTCGGCTCGTCGAGAATGAGCAGCCGAGGGTGTCGCGCGAACGCTTTGGCGATTTCGAGCAGATGCTTCTGAGCGAGAGTGAGTGTCTCGACGCGGTCTTTGAGGTGAGCATCCAGCCCCACCCCGTTGAGCAGCGCACGGGCCACCTCATCGTTCGAACCGTCAGCGAAGACCGAGTCGGGCAGCGCCACACGCAGGTTCTCTTCGACGGTCATGTCGCCGAGCACCGCGGGGTGCTGGTGCACAATGGCTACACCCAGGGTTCCAGCAAGCGTGGGGGTGAGGCTGTCGTACGATTCGCCATTCATCAGGATCGAGCCAGCGCTGGGGGGCGTGGAGCCCGAAGCGATGTTCATCAGGGTCGACTTGCCGGCGCCGTTCTCCCCGAGAATCGCATGCACCTCGCCCGGGCGAATCTCGACCGAAACGTCGGTGAGGGCCGCGACACCGGCGTAGAACTTCGAGATGTGCGACATTTCGAGAGTGGCGGAACGGGTCGCGGTTGTATCGTGCAAGGTGTTCACGGTGCGCCTTTGGGAGTCGTGGCCTAGAAAGTCAGGGTTGTGGATGGTCGGGCTGGCCGTCATACGACAGCCAGCCCGACCGGCGTTCGAACAGAGGTGCTGTACTGAGCGGTACTACTTGCCCAGTGCGGCCTGATCGGTACCCGGCATCTGTGCCGAGAGGTAGACATCGCCCGGCAGAGAACGGTCGCACTTGACGCCGTTCGGCTGCTGGCTCACCGAGTCTTCGAAGATCGGGCCCTTGAACGAGTCGGCCGTCGGAATCGCTCCGCCGGTGGCCTTCGCCACGGCGTAGTCGACCGCGAGACGCACGTTGTCGTTACCCGTGGCCACCGTCATCAACTTGAAATCAGGGTTGGCTGCGTGATTGTCTTCCCAGAAGCAGCTCAGCGAGTTGCCGTCAGAGGTGGCCAGTGCGGGAATCGAGCGGCCGCTCTGCGGAAACAGGGGCAACGAGCTCACCAGAGTGGGGCCGAAGTCAGAGACGATCACGTCGATCTTGGGGTACTTCGCGATGTCTGCGGTCAGAAGCTGCTGGGTGAGGGTCGGGTCCCAGTTGGTGGGCTGGAACGGGGTCTCACCGATGAACGAGTACGACGTGCCGAGCACCTTCGTCATGGCGTTGTACTCATCGGTGCTCTGGCTGTTTCCGGCGGGGCCGCCGAGGAACAGGATGTTGCCACCCGACGGTACATTCTTCTGGATCCAGTTCGCCCAGTTCGTGCCATCGTTCGCGAAGTCGTCACCGATCCACTTGTCGTAGTTCGTACCGGCTGCTCCACCTGGGTCGACGCGGTAGGGCACCGTTACGACACCGGCGTTGTAGGCCGCCGTGAGAGCGGGCAGCATCGCCTTGCCGGCGTCGGGGAAGACCACCATGGCGTTGACGCCGCTCGAGACGAGGCCCTTGATGTCGGAGCTGGCCTTCTCTGTCGATCCCTGTCCGTCGGCGTACGAGAATTTGGTGACGCTCGGGCACAACTGCGCCTCTGCCTTACCCGACGCGGTGGTGACGAGCCGCCAGCTGTTGCCGCCGAAGCCATCGAGCAGTGCGAACGAAATGGGCTTCGTTCCACACCACGCCGGTGCCCCGTCGACATGGGTGACGGGGCCGGCGCTGGCGGTGTTTCCGCCACCGGCCGATGCTCCGCCTGCGGTGCCACACCCGGTGAGGATGAGGGCCGCTGCCACTGCCGCTGCGGCAATGGATGCAAATCTGGTGCGAGGTTTCATTTTGTTCCTCCAGTATGGGCGTGACGCCTCTGTCACGCTTCGACCCTGCGGCCGAAGATCGGGTGTTAGACCGCGTCTGCCGATGCAGCTGCGGGGGTGGTGTTTTCGAGAGAACTCGGTGCGGGCGGTGCTGCTGTGGGTGGTGGTGGTACCGAGGGCGTGCGCGAGAATCGAGCGAAGACGGCGCGCCAGTTGACGGTGTACAGCGAGACACCAACCGCGAGCGCAGCTGCCTGCACCAGGGTCTGGATGGCCGTTGAAACACCGAGCGTGATCACGAACTGCGTCAGCTGCTGCAAGAACACCGCAGCGATGAGGGTGGCGAGCGGAAATCCGCGACCGCCCAGCAACGATGTTCCGCCCAGTACCACGACGGCCACCGAGGGCAGCAAGAACTTGTCACCTTCGAAAGCCGACGGCTGGGCGGTGATGCCGGCGATCATGATTCCGGCAAGGCAGTACAGCAGTTGGGCCCAGACATAGGCAAGCGTCTGGTGGCTGCGCACGCGCAAGCCGATGGCCCGTGCCGCCTCGGGGTTCGCGCCCACTGCCTCGAACCGACGGCCGGCCACTGTCTTCTTCACAAGTACCGACACGACGATGAGCACTCCGAGGGCGAAGAACACCGCGTTGGGAATACCGAACGTCTGCCCGCCAGAGATGGTCTGCATGAGCTTGGTTGTGATGCGTGGGCGCCCACCCGATATAGCCAGGTCTGCGCCGTAGAGCAACGCATTCGTGCCGAGCGTGGCGATGATGGGGTTCAGCCGCAGGCTGCCGATCATCAGGCCGTTCGCAAACCCCGCCACTACGGCGAATACCAGGGCAAGAGCGATGGCTGGCAGCAACAGGGCATCGTTGCCGTCAGGGTTGTGAGTAACGATCACGGCCGTCAGCGAGATCATGCCGGGAACAGAAAGGTCGATGCCGCCCTGCTGCACAACCAACATCTGCCCGAGACCCGCTACCGCTAGAACGCAGGCGATGGGAAGCATCCCTGAGAGCGACGTGCCCGAGATACTCGACGGCGCGAGTACTCCGCTGATGAGAAAGAGAATCACGGTAGCGCTACCCACCGTGATCAAGCCCTTCGACACAGAGAAGCGGGCGCTCGTCAGTGCGGGTGCGTTTCGCGCCAGTGCGTCAACCATGATTTCTCCAGATTTCCATTCGCACAACGATGTTCGAGTGGGTGTTCAGCGTTACTTTACAAAAGTCTCATTGCGTTCACAAGGGGTTTCGAGAAACGCGATAAACTCGCTGTATCGAGTGAATTTTAAGCTTGGGTAAACACTCGACAGCGCATGGTCGGTTAGATGAGGATGCTCAGCGGATTCTCGATGCGCTTGACGAACGCCGCGAGCCACTGTGCCGCGAGCGCCCCGTCGAGCACACGGTGATCGGCCGACATCGTCACCGTCATCACCGTCGCCACCGCGAGCTCACCATCGACGACCACCGGGGTCGGCCGCGCCCGGCCCACGGCCAGAATGGCCGACTGGGGCGGGTTGATGATGGCAGAGAACTCGGTGACTCCGAACATGCCGAGGTTCGACACAGCGAAGCTGCCTCCCTCGAGCTCGTGCTGCTTCAGTCGGCCGGCACGCGCCCGTTCGGCGAGTTCGACGACGGCGCGCGCCACCTCCGTGAGCGGCATCCTCTCGACCGATCGCAGCACCGGGGTGACCAGTCCGCCCTCGATCGAGACCGCGACCGACATGTCGACGGTGTGGTAGCGGCGAATGGCCGCGTCGCTCCACGTCGCGTTGGCCTCGGGAACGTCGGTGAAGGCTGCCGCGGCGGCCTTCAGCACGAAGTCGTTCACCGACACCTTCACCGGCGAAGACGCGTTCACCCGGCCCCGTAGCTCGAGCAGGGCGTCGACCTTACAGTCGGCGACGAGGTAGAAGTGCGGCACCGTCGACTTGCTCTCGGTGAGTCGCCGCGCGATCGCGCGGCGCATGCCGGTGTGCGGGATGTCGGTGTAGCCCTCGTCTGACGATGAAGCGGTGGCAGGGGCCGCGGAGGCTGCGGGCGCCGCAGCAGGCGCAGCAGCCACAGCGACCGCAGGAGCGCTGACGACAACCGCAGCAGCAGGCGCTTCGAGGCCGTCTATGTCGCGCCGCACGATGCGGCCACCCGGCCCAGAACCGTTGACCCGAGACAGATCGAGCCCGCGTTCCTTTGCGAGCCTTCGCACGATCGGGCTCACGAACACTCTCCCGCCGGCAGACGCGTCAGCAGACGAGGCGACAGGAGAACCCTGCACCGGGGAAGACTCCGACGGGGGCAACTCGGTCGGGGCATCCTGCAGCACGGGCGTTGCCGCCTCAGGCGCCGTCTCCGGCTCGGGGGCTTCGACGGTGGTCTCGTCGGGGGCCGCCGGAGCCGGGCTCACCTGTTCGCCCGCCACCCCGACCACGGCGATCGGGTCGCCGACGGCGATCGAGTCGCCCTCGAGCACGAGCAGCTCGAGCACAACCCCGCCGGTCTCTGCCGCGTACTCCACGACGGCCTTCTCGGTCTCCACCTCGGCGAACGGCGCACCCACTTCGATCTCGTCGCCGAGCTTCACCAGCCACGTTTGAATCGAGGCCTCTGTCGTGTTGGCCAAAACCTCGGGCATCCGGATGATCGTTGACATCACTTGCCTCCCATTGCCTGTCGTACGCGCTCAAGACCCGCTACGACCTCTTCGGTTCTGGCGATGGCAGCTCGCTCGAGCACCCGAGAGATGCTCGGGCTCGCCTCGCCGCCGGTGACACGCTCGATGGGCTGGTCGAGGTAGTCGAAGAACCGCCGCTGAATCTCATCGGCTAGCCATCCGCCATACGAGGTGCCCTGGGCGCCCTGTTCGACGATCAGCACGGCATTCGTCTTCTTGATGCTCTCGCCCAGTGTCTCCCAGTCGAGGGATGCCCGGTCGAGCCAGCGCAGATCAATCACTTCAGCGTCGATTCCGGTCTGCTCCACCGCTTCGAGGGCGTGGCGCACCATCGACAGGTAGCTGATCACCGTCACATCGCTGCCCTGGCGACGCACTCCGGCCTTGCCGAACGGCAACTGGTAGTCGAGATCTCCGGCCGGAATCTCGTCGGCCTGGGCGTAGAGGTCGACGTGCTCGATGACGAGTACGGGGTCTTGCAGTGCAAGCGCCGCGTTCATCAGACCGATGTAGTCGGCGGCCGTCGACGGAGCGACGATGCGCCACCCCGGGCTGGTGGCGAAGATTCCCGCCGGGTCCATCAGGTGCTGCGAACCGTAGCCCGAGCCCATGGCGATCTTGGTGCGCAGCACCAGCGGCACCGGGTTGACCCCGCCGAACATGTGCCTGGCCTTGCCGATCTGGTTGAAAACCTGGTCGGCGGCCACCCACATGAAGTCGGGGTACATGAATTCCACGACCGGCCGGTACCGCCCGTCGAGCGCCATTCCGCCTCCCAGACCGGCAAAGGCATTTTCGGAGATGGGCGTGCCCAGTACGCGGTCGTCGAACTCCTTCTTGAGGTTCTTCGTGGCACCGTTCGTGCCGCCGGCGAGCTTGTGCACGTCTTCGCCGAGCACCACGATTCGGTCGTCCTGCTCCATGCGCCGGCGCATTACGCCAGACACAGCGTCGACGAACCTCGACTTGGTGAGGGCACCGGTGTAGTCGAGCGGATCGAGGGTGCGGGCATCCGCAAGCTCGCTGGTGTCGCCGCGCACACCCACGTTCACGAAGTCGGTGTCGGGCCACAGGTTGGGCTTGATGCGGCGTTTGCCTTCGGCCTCGGGGTCGGGCTCGACGAGTTCGGCGACCGCCGCCTTCATGGCGGCCTGCGCCTGGGCACGAACGCTCAGAACGCCGGCCTGGTCGATCTGGCCGAGCGTGATCATCTCCTTTGCCACCCGCTCGAGCGGGTCGCGCGCCCGCCATGATGCTTCTTCGTCTTTGCCGCGGTACCCGAACGCGCTTCCCGGGTAGGGGCCGTTCTGATGGAAGAACCGGTAGACCTCAGCCTCGATGACGGTCGGGCCGCCGCCCGAACGCATGATCTCTTCGGCCATGCCGGTGACGAGGTGCACGGCGAGCGGGTCCATTCCGTCGACGCGGAACGACGGGATGCCGAACCCCAGGCCGCGAGCCGAGAGCCGTGGCTCACCCGTCGACTCGGCAACGCTGGTCGAGACGGCGTAGCCGTTGTTCTCGATGAAGAAAGCGAACGGCAGCTTCCACGCCGACGCCAGGTTCATGGTCTCGAGCACGGAGCCGATATTGACGGCCCCATCTCCGAAGTAGCTGATGGTCAGGTCGGTGGTCTTCGCGTGCTTCTGGGCCCAGGCGTTGCCCGCGCCGAGCGGCACTCCGCCGCCGACGATGGCGTTCGTGCCGAGAGCTCCCGCTTCGAACCACTGCAGGTGCATGGATCCCCCGCGACCGGCGCAGTAGCCCTGCGCCAAACCGAGAATCTCAGCGAGTGTGCGCTGCAGCACTGCCTGAACGGGCTCGGTGACGAGGTTCGTGAGATCGAACGACGCGCCGGTGACGTGCGTGAGCGCCTTGGCGAGAAACTGATGGTGACCCCGGTGCGAGCCGTTGATGGCATCGGTCGAGCGCAGACCCACAATCGAGCCGACCGCGCCGCCCTCCTGGCCGATGCTCGAGTGAGCCGGTCCGTGCACGAGACTCTCGCCGGCGAGTTCGAGAACCGTCTCCTCGAAAGCCCGAATGAGGTGCAGCTCTGCCAGCATCGCCGCCAGCAGCTGCGGATCGGCAGCCTTCCAGTCGGCAGCCGTGGTGGTGACCTGAATCCACGGCTCGGCTGGATCCAATCGGCGCTGTTTGGGCATCGTGCCTCTCTCCATTGATGGGGCCTGCACACGCTGAGCGGCGCAGTACAGCAAGAATAGACACACATTGAATCCAATTACAACGTGGTTGCGCCCCAAATACTGGTTTTATGGTGATTTCTGGGTAACAATGGATCCAACAGCAGCATCTCGTTGCTCTAACCACATGACAAGGGAGTCACAGATGGCGCTGCCCGGCCTGCGTGGCACAGAACACATTGGCTTCACCGTGCCCGACCTCGACGAAGCCGACCGTTTCTTCGTCGACATCGTCGGTGCCGAACGGGTGTACTCGCTCGGCCCGTTCGCCCACGAGACGGGTGACTGGATGCTCGAGCACATGAATGTCGACCCCAGAACCGTCATGCGCCGCCTCACGTTCTACCGGGTCGGCACCGGCGCCAACTTCGAGGTATTCGAGTTCGATGCTGCCGACGGTGCGCGCCCCCAACCCCGCAACAGCGACATCGGCGGACACCACCTGGCGTTCTACGTCGACGACCTCGACGCGGCCGTCGACTATCTGAGGGCCAACGACATTCGTATTCTCGGCGAACCGACCGCCTCGGGCAATGCAAGCAGCGGCCAACGCTGGGTGTACTTTCTGAGCCCGTGGGGCATGCAGTTCGAACTGGTCAGCTTTCCCGACGGCAAGGCCTACGAGCGCGACTCGCCCGTTCTGCTCTGGCATCCCGCCCACCCGGCAGAATAGGTCGTGGAAAGAGAGCCATGCCCACAATCACACGAGACGGTATCGCAAGCGCCCGCATCGCGGATTCCCTTCGCGAGGCGATCCTTCGCGGCGAAATCGCGCCCGGCGAACGCATTCGCCAAGAGCAGGTCGCGGCCGACCACGACGCGAGCCGACTGCCGGTGCGCGAGGCGCTTCGCACGCTCGAATCCGAAGGTCTGGTCACCCTCGTCGCCAATACCGGCGCGTGGGTTTCGCACCTCAGCCTCAGCGAGTGCGACGAGTTGTACCAGATACGCGAACGCATCGAGCCGCTGCTACTCGGGTACAGCATCCCGAACCTCGACGAAACGACCATCGCCCGGCTCGACTCGCTGGCTGACGAAATGCAGAACGCGGCCGACGTGGCCCGGTTTCTGCACCTCGATAGAGAATTTCACCTCCTGAGTTACTCGGGGGCCAGCACCCTGCTGCTCGGCGACACCGTCAGCCGCCTGTGGAACCTGACGCAGCACTATCGCCGCGCCTACTCGATGCGGCTCGACCGCGACGGCAACCGAATTCTGCACGACGAACACCACATGCTCGTGCGTGCCATAGAACTGCGCGATGCGGATGACGCGGGCCGGGTGCTGCTCGGCCACATTCGGCGCACGCGGCTCGAGCTCGCTCGCCACCCCGACCTCTTCGAGCTGCGCTGACCGGCGCGCTCACCAACCCGTACCAGAGAAGGATTCCATGGCCATCGCAACTATCAACCCGGCAACCGGCGTCGTCGAGCAGACATTCGAGCCGCACGGGCCTGAAGAGATCGAGCGGCGCATCGCTCTCGCCGACGCGGCCTACCGAGCGCTTCGCCTCACCACCTTCGCCCAGCGGGCCGAATGGATGCGCGCCGCCGCAGACCTCATCGAGGCCGACGTCGACGACGTGGCGCGGTTGCTCACTCTCGAGATGGGCAAGCCTCTCGCGCAGGCACAAGGCGAGACACTGAAGTGCGCCAAGAACATGCGCTACTACGCCGACAATGCCGAAGGCTTTCTCGCGTACGAGGCGCTTGAGAACCCGGCCTCAGTCAATGCCTCAGCCGCCGGCGCCCACTACGAACCGCTCGGCGTGGTGCTGGCCGTCATGCCGTGGAACTACCCGCTCTGGCAGGTCGTTCGCTTCGCGGCACCCGCCCTCATGGCCGGCAACACCGGGCTGCTCAAGCACGCCTCGAACGTGCCCCAGTCGGCGCTCTACCTCGGCTCGCTCTTCGAACGCGCCGGGTTTCCCGACGGATCGTTCACCGCACTGCTGATCGGTTCACGTGAGGTGGAGGCTGTACTCGACGACTGGCGAGTGAAGGCCGTCACCCTCACCGGGTCGGAGCCGGCCGGGCGTTCGGTAGCCTCGATCGCCGGCCGCAACATCAAGAAGGCCGTGCTCGAATTGGGTGGCAGCGACCCGTTCGTCGTGATGCCGAGCGCCGATCTCGAGAAGGCCGTCGCCACGGCCGTCACTGCCCGCACCCAGAACAACGGCCAGTCGTGCATCGCCGGAAAGCGCTTCATCGTGCACACCGAGGTCTACGACGCGTTCGCCCGGCTGTTCACCGAGCAGATGGCCGCTCTTGTTGTGGGCGACCCGTTCGATGCAGCCACCCAGGTGGGCCCGCTCGCCACCGAGTCGGGGCGCGACGACCTGGCCGAGTTGGTCGACGATGCGAAGCTGCATGGCGCGAGCATCCTCACCGGCGGAACCACCCCCGACGGCCCCGGCTGGTTCTACCCGCCGACCGTCGTCGCCGATCTGCACGACGGCATGCGGCTCGTGCTCGAAGAGGCGTTCGGGCCCGTTGCCACGCTGTACAGGGCCGACAGCCGCGAAGAGGCCGCGCGCATTGCGAACCAGACCACGTTCGGGTTGAGTTCGGCGGTGTGGACGACCGACCCCGACGACGAGGAGTACTTCGTCAACGAGCTCGATGCGGGCGCAGTGTTCATCAACGGAATGACGGTGTCGTATCCGGAGCTGCCCTTCGGTGGCATCAAAGATTCGGGGTACGGGCGCGAGTTGGCTGCGGCGGGCATCCGGGAGTTCTGCAACCTGAAGACGGTGTGGAAGGCGTAGCGTCGGTCTGCGGTTGAGAGAGGCAGCCGCCGCTACAGCCTCGCGATACTTTCGATGTCTTCGAGGAACGCCTGCGCCACCTCTGCCGACACGGTAGCCCGGGTGGCGCCGATCGCGGCGAGGTAGTCGGCTGTGCTCGGCCCTGAGATCGCGGCCAGCTCGCGCTCGGGGTAGAGCGCCTTCTCGAGGGCGCTCTGCGAGGCTTTGCGGGCTGCGTACTCGATATCGGCGGGTGAAAAACCCTCTGTGCGTTCGACGAGCGCCCCGAGATCGATTCCGGCCAGGGCCTGGGCCGGAATGTAGCGCGCCCAAATCGACTCACGGGCATCCTCGTCGGGCAGGCCGATGGGAATCACATAGTCGAACCGGCCGTGCCGCAGAAACGCCGTGTCGAGCGACCGGATGAAGTTCGTCGCACACACCAGAAGCCGGTTCGGCTGGTCGCGGAACGTCGGGATGATCTTCAGCAGCTCATTCGTCACGCCCTGCATGGCCGACGGCGGTTCCCCGCCGCGTTGCACGGCAATCTCCTCGACCTCGTCGATGAACACCACTGCGTGTTCGAGGTCGGCGATCTTGGTGAACGTCTCACGCAGCGCCCCCGCGAGCCCGGCCGGGTCTGACGCGAGCCGCGACGGAAACACCTCGACGAACGACCATTCGAGCCGCGACGCGATGGCGCGGGCGAACGTGGTCTTGCCTGTTCCGGGCGGCCCGAACAGCACCACGGCGCTCGGCGGCACGACCCCGAACTGCTCGGCGAGGTCACTGTTCGCGAGAGGCATCACGAGGCGACGTTCGAGCAGTTCCTTCTCTTTCTGCATGCCGCCGATGGCCGTCCACAACCCGCGGGGCAGCACGCGGCCGCCCAGCTCCGACAGCGCGCTCAGCTCGTTGCGCTGCACGGGAATGCGCCGCTCGAGGTAGAGCAGGTTCTTTTTGGTCTCGAACCCCTGCTCGCTGAACGCATCGACCGGAACCGTGGTCTCAGGCAGCAGTACCGAGAGCTTCGACAGCCCGAGCGGCGCCATGCGTTTCTCGAGTGCGGCGAGCAGGGCTCCCCCGACCCCCTGACGCTGGTACGCGGGCGCGGTCGAGAGAAAGACGATCCAGCCCTGCGCGTGCGCGGCGCGACCGACTGCGGCTCCGATCACCACGTCGTCTAACACCGCAACCACCGCGTGGTCTTGCTGGCACGAGGCCAACACCTCGGGCAGGCTGTACACCGGCTCGGTCTGAGCTCGGCGCATGTCTTCCCAGAGGCGCAGAATACTGTCGATGTCGTCGGGGTGAAAGTCCCTGATTCGCACGTTGGTCACGGGATGGAAGCTATCAGCGTTTCTGGCGCGTCGACCAGAGCGAGACCGCAATGAGTACCGGCTGGCCGAGCAGCCTGAGCGCGCGCTTGCGGTCGGTGTCGAGCCCGAACGCGTCGCGGTGATGGATGAGCTGGGCGATGTTGCCCGGGAACACCGCCGCAAAGAACCCCGCCGCAACCGCCCCGACGGCCTCGCGGTGGGTGCGGGCGAACAGCAGCGCGGCCCCCAGCGTGATCTCGGCCACCCCCGAGGCCAGCACGGTGGTGTCTTCGGGCAGCGGAACGAACTTCGGCACCTGCGCGCGAAAATCGTCACGCGCGAAGGTGAGGTGGCTCGTGCCCGCGAACACCAGGGCGCTGCCGAGCAGAATGCGGGCGAGCGTGCGCGAGGTCGATCGTGTCTTCGTGGTGGTCATGGCGGCATCCCATCGTTCGGCCGAAACTGCTTCGTCGTTCCATTCTCGTACGCCGTCGCGGTGTCGGGGCGCGCGGCAGAATGGGGGGATGCCTACTGCCGACGAACTACTGGGGGCCGGGGTCGCTCTGCGCCTGGCCGAGGTGATGGGGCGCGCGGTGCCGGGCAACGGGTTCGCAGCGACCTCGGCGAGCGTGGCCGAGTTGGGGCCGCTGAGCCTCCGCCAGCGCAGTGACCTGCTGAAAGACGCGTTGCTGAGCGACCTGCCGGGGTCGGCCGCCGCGCTCGACGCGGCGATCCGCAGCGCTCTGTCCGACGCCGCGTTCACCGGGTGGATGATCTGGCCGGTCACCGAGGCCGTCACCTCCCGCGCGCTCGAGGCCCGCACAGGGTTCGAGGGCGGGAGCAGGGGCGGCAGCGGCAGCGGCAGCGGCAGCAGCGCCGACGCAGACTCCACGTTCGACGCCGCGATGGTGCTGCTGGCCGACCTCACACCGCGTCTGACGGCGGAGTTCGCGATCAGGCCGCTGCTCGAAGCCGATCTGGGGCGGGCGCTGCCGATCATCCGGAGCTGGAGCCAGAGCCCGAACGAACACGTGCGCCGGCTCGCCAGCGAGGGTACGCGCGCTTTTCTCCCGTGGGCGAAAAGGGTGCAGGCGCTGCTCGCGCAACCCGAGAGCACGCTGCCCATCATCACCGCGCTCTACCGCGACGAGAGCGAGTACGTGCGCCGGTCGGTGGCAAACCACCTCAACGACCTGAGCCGACAGAACCCCGACCTGGCGGCGCGGGTGGCGGCGGAATGGATGCATTCGCCCGACCAGAACACGCCGAAACTGGTTCGGCACGCCATGCGCTCCCTCATCAAGAAGGGGCACCCGGCCGCCCTCGCACTGTTCGGGTTCGCTGAGGCGCACGGTGTCGAGGTCTCGGGTTTGACGCTCGGGGCTTCAGCGGTGGCGGTCGGCGGCGAGCTGCCCTTCGCCGTGACCCTCACGAACCCGACGGCGGCGCCGGTGAAACTCGTGGTCGACTACATTGTTCACCACCGCAAGGCGAACGGCTCGCAGACCGCGAAGGTGTTCAAGCTGCAGGCTCTGACTCTGGATGCTCTGCAATCGGTCACCCTCACACGCCGCCACTCGTTCAAACGCATCACCACTCGCGTGTACCACCCGAGCGCGCACGCTATCGAGGTTCAGGTCAACGGATCCGCCTCCGGGCGCTCAGCCTTCACCCTCACCGCCGACTGACGCCGCGCGCCGCCCGCGCCGCCTCGCGCCGCACTGCGCGGCCCCGCGCCGCCCCGCGAGACGCTACGCGGTGAGCGCCGCGCGCAGCCGAGCGCTGGCGGTCTGCATGTGCTCGGTCATCGCGCGACCGACAGCGGCCGCGTCGCCCGAGACGAGCGCACGGTAGACGGCCTCGTGTTCGGCGAGCGCCGCCTCAGCCTGGGGGCGATCGCGCAGACCCCGTTCCACCCACACCCTCAGCAGTGCCCGGATGCTCTGCAGCAGGTTGTTCAGAACCTCATTGTCAGCCGCCACGGCGATCTCCACGTGAAAACGCACGTCGGCGTCGATGAAGGCTGTGAGATCATCCATCGAATCGCGCATGGTGTCGACGAACGATTTGAGGCGCGCGAGCTGGGGCGCCGTGAGCCGTTCGGCGGCGAGGAGGGCCGCGGTGACCTCGAGCGACGAACGCACCTCGATGAGCTCGCGGGTGCGGGTCTCGCCCACCATCAGGCCCCAGCTGAGAGATTCGGGCAGCAGCTCGGAGGCGCTGCCGCGGAGGTACGTACCCGAGCCTGGACGCACTTCGACAATGCCGAGAATCTCGAGGGCGGCGAGGGTTTCGCGCACGGCCGACCGGCCGATTTTCAGCGTCGCGGCGAGTTGACGCTCGGGCGGTAGCCGCGTGCCGGGCTCGATGTTGCCGCTGGTGAAGAATTCGAGCATCTGCCGGGCGATCTCGGGCACGGTATTGCCGGGAGCGAATCGGCCGAGCGCCTCACTGATGCGATCAGTGGACTCGTCGGAGTAGGCAGGCATAGCTCGAAGGCTATCAATTGCGGGGCGCCCAGCACGCCGTGCGAGGCTGACCCGGAAGCCAAATTCACTCCTTTTTGGTCAACCGGTTGACAGGTTGACCAATTTGTTTGCATACTGGTGTTCAGAACCGAGCCTGGCGAGAGCCAGCCACCCGACATCCGGCCGTGGGCGACGTTCGAAACAGTGTTGTTGCGAATCAGAACCCAGAAGGAGTCAAAGTGGACACCCCCCTTGTCACCCATTTAGAAGAATCAGCGCTCGAGAAATCAACCATTCGTAAGGTCGCCTTTCGGGTCGTACCGTTCGTCGCGTTGATGTTCTTCATCAACTACCTCGACCGCACGGCGGTCGGCTTCGCCGCACCGAACGGCATGAACACCGACCTCGGCCTCACCGCCGCGCAGTTCGGTTTCGCCTCTGGCGTGTTCTTCATCGGCTACATTTTGCTCGAAGTGCCCAGCAACGTGGCGCTGGTTCGCTTCGGCGCCCGCCGCTGGCTCGCCCGCATCATGGTCTCGTGGGGCATCGTCGCCACCCTCTTCACCTGGGTGCAGAACTTCGAGCAGCTCACCGTTCTGCGCTTCCTGCTCGGCGTCGCTGAGGCCGGCTTCTTTCCCGGTGCGATTCTCTTTCTGAGCCTCTGGGTGCCGTCGAAGCACCGCAGCAAGATTCTGGCGCTCTTCTACATCGCCCAGCCCCTCACCTCCGTCATCGGGGCCCCGCTCGCCGGCGTGTTGCTGCAGACCCACGGCGTGTTCGGCCTCGAGGGCTGGCGTTTCATGTACCTCGTCGTGGCTATTCCGGCCATCGTGGTGGGCATCATCGCCTGGTTCTACCTGACCAGCCCGAAAGACGCCAAGTGGCTCACCGGCCCCGAACGCGAATGGCTGCTGACCAGCCTCGACGATGAGAACATCGCCAAAGAGAAGGCCGAAGCCGCCAAAGCCAAGGCAGGCGCCAAGAAAGCCAGCACCTTCAGCGCCCTCAAGATGGGCCGGGTCTGGATGCTCGCCTTCATCTACTTCGGATTCATCTACGGCCTCTATGCCCTGGCCTTCTTCCTGCCCACGATCATCGACGGGTTCCAGGCCACGGCCGGCGTCAAGTTCGACTTCATTCAGAAGGGCCTGATCACGGCCATCCCATACCTGCCGGCGGCCTTCGTGCTGTATTTCTGGTCGCGTGACGCCACGCGCCGTGGCGTGAAGACGTGGCACATCGCGATTCCCGCCCTGGTCGGTGGCGTGAGCATCCCGATCGCCCTGCTCGCCGGTTCACCCATCGCGACGATCGCCATCATCACCGTGACGGCCTGCGCGATCTTCGCTGCCCTGCCGAACTTCTGGACCGTTCCCACCCAATTCCTGACCGGCGTCGCCGCCGCGGCAGGCATCGCCCTCATCAACACCATCGGCAACCTCGCCGGCTTCTCGGCGCCGTTCATCACCGGCTGGGTGCACGACTGGACAGGTAGCTACATCGTGCCGATGTTCATCGTCGGTGGCTTCATGCTGCTCTCAGCCCTGCTCATGGTGCTCCTCGCCCGCAGTGGCCGCGTTCAGGCCTCTGGCCTCGTGAACCAGCCCGACCTGGCAGCGCAGCTGCACTGACACCCGGCTCACCCGCACAGAAAGAACGCTCATGACACGCCTGTTCAATGAACCGTCACAGTTCGCCGACGAACTCGTCAAAGGGTTCGTGGCGGCCAACAGCCAGTGGGTTCGCCCGGTCGCTGGCGGCGTCGTACGCCGCGCGCCCACCGTCGAGGGCCAGACGGCCGTCGTCGTGGGCGGCGGCTCTGGCCACTACCCCGCGTTCGGCGGAATCGTCGGCCCCGGGCTCGCCCACGGGGCCGCCATGGGCAACCTGTTCGCCTCCCCTTCTGCCCAGCAGGTTCACTCGGTCGCGGTGGCGGCCGAGAACCGCGGCGGCGTTCTGCTCACGTTCGGCAACTACGCCGGCGACGTGCTGAACTTCGCCACCGCCGAGGCACGGTTGAACTCCGAAGGCATCGTCACGCGCACGGTGGTCGTCACCGATGACATCTCGAGCGCGCCGGTGGGCCAAGAGCACAAGCGCCGGGGCATCGCCGGCGATCTCACCGTCTTCAAGGCCGCCGCCGCGGCTGCGGAGGCCGGCTATTCGCTCGACGAGGTCGTGCGCGTGGCAACCGAGGCGAACGACCGCACCCGCAGCATCGGCGTCGCCTTCTCGGGCTGCACCCTGCCCGGCCAGACCGAGCCGCTCTTCACTGTTCCTGCGGGCCGCATGGCGGTCGGCATGGGCATCCACGGAGAGCCCGGAATCGCCGAGACCGACGTGCCCACCGCGAACGAACTCGCCGAGCTTCTCGTGTCTAGTCTGCTTGCCGAGCTTCCCCCGAGCATCGCTACGGCTCAGGATGCCCGGGCCGCTGTCATTCTGAACGGACTCGGCTCCGTCAAATACGAAGAACTCTTCGTGGTCTACGGCCGCGTGGCCGAACTGCTCGAAGCGGCCGGAATCACCGTCGTGGAGCCCGAGGTCGGCGAACTCGTCACGAGCTTCGACATGGCCGGCGTCTCGCTCACCCTGTTCTGGCTGAACGACGAACTCGAGGGCTTCTGGCGCGCCGGAGCCGACACCCCCGCCTATAAGAAGGGGCGGGTCGGTTCACCAAGCAGCGCTTCCACTGCCGCTTCCACCGCCGACACACAGTCATTCGCCGAGGCCGACCGGCTGACGCTGGCGGCCGAGACCGCGGCGAGCCTGCCCACCGAACTGCCGGATTCGTCTGATGCCTCACGCGACGCCGCCCTGGCGATCGCCGACGCCATCGAAGCCATCGCCGAGGTGATCGACGAACACGCCGACGAGCTCGGCCGCATCGACGCCGTTGCCGGCGACGGCGACCACGGCATCGGAATGCAGCGCGGCTCCCGAGCCGCAGCCACCGCCGCCCGGTCGGCAGCGCTGAACGGTGCCGGTGCGCTCAGCGCACTTTCACTGGCGGGCGACGCCTGGGCCGACCGCGCCGGGGGAACCTCTGGCGCACTCTGGGGCCTCGCCCTGCAGAGCGTGGGCGCGGCCCTCGGCAACACGACCGAGGTGACCGGCAGCGCCGTGGCCACGGGTGTGAGCGACGCGGTTTCGGGCATCCAGTCGTTCGGTAAAGCCGTTGTGGGCGACAAGACGATGGTCGACGCCATGGTGCCGTTCACCGAACGGCTGAGCCGAGAGGTGAACGCAGGAGGCGACCTCGTGACGAGTTGGCGCGCCGCCGCCGAGGTCGCGACCGCTGCAGCCGCCGGCACGGCAGACCTGCTGCCGCGCATGGGCCGCGCCCGCCCGCACGCCGAGAAGAGCCTGGGCACGCCCGACGCCGGGGCGCACTCGTTCGCGCTCATCGTGGTGCGCGTCGGCGAGGTGCTGGCCAGCCGGCACTCCGAATTCGCCTGACCCGCCCACACCCCCGAACCTGACCCACCCACCGCCCCACCCGAGGAGAACCCCATGAGCACCACACCGCTTCGCATAGTCATCGGAGCCGACGACGCCGGCTTCGAGTACAAAGAGGCCCTCAAGAAAGACCTCGAAGCGAACCCGCTGGTCGCCTCGGTCATCGACGTCGGCGTCGACGCCGAGAGCCACACGGCATACCCGCATGTCGCCATCGCGGCCGCCGAAATGGTCGCGGCCGGCACCGCCGACCGCGCGCTGCTGGTGTGCGGAACCGGCCTCGGCATGGCCATCGCCGCCAACAAGGTCGAGGGCATCCGTGCCGTCACCGCACACGACAGCTTCTCGGTCGAGCGCGGCATTCTCTCGAACAACGCCCAGGTACTCGCGTTCGGCCAGCGCGTCGTGGGCATCGAGCTCGCCCGCCGCCTCGCCCGCGAATGGCTGACCTACACGTTCGACGAGACCAGTGCTTCAAACGACAAGGTCTGCGCCATCAACGACTACGAAACCGCCCGCGCCGGGGCCTGAACACCATGACCCGCACTCTTCCCGCCGTCACCGTCGGTGTGAGTACCAAGATGTACTTCTCATATGAGAGGTCGCTCGCGTACGCGCGATCGGTGGCCGAGATCGCCGCAGAGCACCCTGCGGTGCAGAGCGGAGCCGTCGAGGTGTTCGTCATTCCCACCTATCCGGCCCTCGCCGAGACCGTGCGCATTCTCGAACGCACACCCGTTCGTGTGGGTGCCCAAGACATCGCGACCGCCGACTCCGGCGCGTTCACAGGCGAGGTGAGCGGCGCCGTGCTGGCCGAGATCGGCTGCACCCTCGCCGAGGTGGGCCACGCCGAACGACGCCGACTCTTCGGCGAAACCGACCTCGTGACACGCGACAAGACCCAGGCAGCGCTTCGCAACGGTCTGACCCCCGTGCTCTGCATCGGCGAACGGATGCCCGGCAGCACCGATGCGGCTGTCGACGAATGCGTCGACCAGCTCACCTCTGCCCTCGCCGGAACGCCCGAAGGCAGCGACCTCGTCGTGGCCTACGAACCGCACTGGGCCATCGGGGCCCCCGACCCCGCTCCCGCCTGGCACATCGTGGAGGTCTGCCGGGGCCTTCGTGCGCACCTGGCCTCCGACCAGCGACTCGCCTCCTTTCGCGTGATCTACGGCGGCAGCGCGGGCCCCGGCCTCCTCGGCCAGCTCGGCACCGCCGTCGATGGCCTGTTTCTCGGCCGGTACGCCCACGACCCCGCCGCACTGGCGACCGTCATCGACGAGGCGGCAGCGCTCGCTGCGGTGCGTGCCGGGAGCCCGGCATGAGCATCGGCCTCAGCACCTATGCGTTCTTCTGGCAGTGGCAGCCCACCCTGCCGAATCCGCTCAGCCTCGACGACATGCTCGAGGCGACGGCGGCACTCGGCGTCACGGTTTTCCAGATCTGCGACTACTCCGCCATCGAGTCCTTCGACGACGAACAGCTCGCCGACGTGCGCGAACGAGCGGATGCCCTCGGCATCGAGCTCGAACTGGGCACTCGGGGCGTGCATCCGGCACACCTGCAGCGCTACCTCACGCTCGCGGCCAAGCTCAACGTTCACCTCGTGCGTTCGATGCTGTACTCGGCGACCAGCCGGCCCACCCCGGCCGAGGCCGTCGAGCAGTTGCGCGAGGTGGCCGTCGAGTACGAGGCAGCCGGAGTCGCACTCGCGCTCGAGACATACGAGCAGGTGTCGAGCACGGTTCTCGTCGAGATCGTCGCGGCCGTCGGCAACCCCGTCGTTGGCATCTGCAGCGACCCAGCGAACTGCGTGGCGGCGCTCGAGCTGCCCGCCGACGTGATTGCGCGCGTCGCGCCCTTCGTGAACAACATGCACATCAAAGACTTCGCGTTCACCCGCCAGGAGGGCTGGGTGGGCTTCTCGCTCGTCGGGGCCCCGATGGGCGAAGGCCTGCTCGACTACGACGCGATGGTTGCCGCCATCGAACCGGATGCCCGGGGAATCAACCAGATCATCGAACACTGGCTGCCCTGGCAGGGCGATGCCGCTACGACCCGCGACCTAGAGGCCGCATGGACTGCACACAACGTGCACTATCTAAGGAGCAGAAACTCATGAACGCACCACTGAACCTCGAGAACCTCACCATTGCGGTCATCGGCGCCGGCGGCAAAATGGGCATGCGCGTCTCGAACAACCTGCAGAAGACCGCACACACCGTCTACTACGCCGAGAACGGCGCGGCCGGCCAGGAGCGCGTGCTCGCCACGGGCCGCACCCTCACCGACACGGCCATCGCCGTCGTCGACGCCGATGTTGTGGTGCTGGCCGTACCCGACATCGCGCTCGGCGCCGTGTCTGCTGCAGTCGTGCCCGAGCTGAAGACGGGCGCCATTCTGCTGACGCTCGACCCGGCCGCTGCCTACGCGAACCTGCTGTTCCAGCGCGACGACATCGAATACGCCGTGGCGCACCCGTGCCACCCGTCTGTGTTCCTCGAGCGCCACACGCCCGAAGAGTACGCCGACACGTTCGGCGGAATCGCTGCGCCCCAAGACGTGGTTGCAGCCATCGAATCGGGCGACGCCGACAAGCAGATCGTGGCTGAAACGGTCATCCGGGTCATCTACGCACCCGTCATCGATGTGCACTGGGTCACCGTGAAGCAGCTCGCCTACCTCGAGCCCACGCTGGTCGAAACGGTGGCCTGCATGATCGGGTCGCTGCTCAACGAGGCGCTCAAAGAGACCATCGAGACGGTGGGTGTGCCCGCCGCCGCCGCCCGCGCCATGCTGCTCGGCCACACGCAGGTCGCCCTCGCGAACACGCTGAAGGGCGACAACCCGTTCTCTGACGCGTGCCTCATCGCCATGGACTACGGCCGCGAGATGATCATCAAAGAGAACTGGAAAGACATCTTCAACGACCAGCAGCTCGACCTGGTCATCGCGCGCATGCTGCACCTCGACGCAGTCGAGCACTGACCCTCTGCCCTCAGGGGCCCGCCACCGGCATCCATCCAGCCGGCCGCGGGCCCTTTCTCGTGGGCTGATTCACGCACTCAGGCAAGGTCGAATACTCTAGAGCGACTTCGAAAACAAAGGATCCTCCGTGACGACACTTCCCCGACTGGTCGCATTCGACCTCGACGACACCCTCGCCCCGTCGAAATCCCCCCTCGACCCCGCGATGGCCGAGCTGTTGGTGCGCCTCCTCGACACCGTTGAGGTGTGCATCATCTCGGGCGGGCAGATCTCCCAGTTCCGGTCGCAGGTCATCGAGAACCTCACAGATGCCAGCCCCGAAGCGCTCTCGCACTTGCACCTGATGCCCACCTGCGGCACCCAGTACTACCTGTACCAAAACGAAGCGTGGAACCAGATCTACGCCGAGAACCTCACAGAAGACGAGAAGGCGCGTGCGCTCGAGGTCGTCGAGCGCGTGGCCCGCTCGCTCGGCTACTGGGAGTCTGAGACCTGGGGCCCCATCCTCGAAGACCGCGGCTCGCAGATCACCTTCTCGGCCCTCGGCCAGGCTGCGCCGGTCTCGGCGAAGACCGCGTGGGACACGACCGGTGAGAAGAAGAACGCCCTGCGCGAAGCCGTTCAGGCCGAACTGCCCGACCTCGAGGTGCGTTCGGGCGGGTCGACCTCTGTCGACATCACCCGCCAGGGCATCGACAAGGCCTACGGAATGAACAAGCTCGCCGAGCTCACGGGCATCCCGCTCGACGACATGATCTTCGTGGGCGACCGTCTCGACCCGGCCGGCAACGACTACCCGGTCAAGGCCATGGGCGTAAAGTGCGTGGCCGTCGAAGGCTGGCACGACACCGCCGCCTACCTCGAGAAGCTCATCCCCGAGCTGCAGGCGGCCGCCGCCGCGCGCTGAGCGGTCGCGGCCGATCTCGCGGGTCGGCCGCACTCGGGTGTCGCTCATCGGGCGGCGCGTAGGCTTGAAGTGTCATGATGCTTCCGGATGCCCAGCTGCTGCAACTCGAACAGCTGCTGCTCGCCCAACGCAGCTCGCTCGACACCGAACTGGCTCGCCTCACGATGTCGCTCGACGGGGTTCGCGCGGCCCGCGGTGACGCGACCGCCGACGATGAGCACGACCCCGACGGCACTCCGCTCTCGGCCGAGTGGTCGCGCATCGCTGGGGTGCACGCCGAGCTCGTAGAGCGCTCTGACGCTGTCGACCGCGCGCTCGCCCGCCTGCGCCCGCCGCCCGACGGCTCGACTCCCGGCACTGCGTACGCCACCTCGCCCAGCGCCCCGTCTGGCGGCCCGTCTGGCGGCGGCCCGTCTGGCATTCAGTCCGGCACCCCGTACGGAACGTGCGCCCACTGCGGCGGCCCAATCGGCTTTGCGCGCCTCGAAGCTCTGCCTGACGCTGACCTCTGCATCACCTGCGCCGAATCCGCCACCCGCCGCCCACGCCGCTGACCCCCTGTCTCTTATACACATCT